>NZ_JAMBDT010000053.1:0-34485 GCF_025143765.1 Gordonia sp. p3-SID1431 | reverse complement strand
AACGACCCGACCACCCCAACCCCACCTCCACACCACGCGACCAACCCTCGATGGCGGCGCGCTCGGTGGCGTCGACGAGGTCGATGTCGCCGACGATCACGTCGGGATCGGCGAGGCCCGCGTCGAGGACGTCGACGATCCGCGCACCGATGCGTCGCACCGTAGGCTCGTCGAAGAGGTCGGTGGCGTACACGATCCGGCCGGCCAGGCCGGCGAGGGCACCGGCGTCGTCCCGATCGGCGGACATCCCGATCATGAGGTCGAACCGGGCAGCGGGCGCACCGGCCTCGACGGGCGTGATCGTCAGGCCCGGCGCGGACAACTCCCCCACCGAGGTCTGTTCGAGGGTCAACAGCACCTGGGTCAGCGGCGCGAACGCCTCGCTACGCGCCGGGGCGAGGGCATCGACGAGGTACTCGAACGGCACGTCGGCAGCGGCGAACGCATCGAGGTCGGTGTCGCGCACCAACCGGACCAGTTCCTCGAAGGTGGCCGATGCGTCGACCTCCGTGCGTAGGACCAGAGTGTTGACGAACATGCCGATCAGGGCGTCGAGTTCGGCACGGCCACGGCCGGCCACCGGTGAACCGACCGCGATGTCCGACGTCCCCGACAACCGGGACAGCACCACCGCGACCGACGCGTGCACGACCATGAACACGGTCACGCCGTGGGCGCGGGCGAACGACTCGATGCGGGGTGCGAGACCCTCGGGCAGGTCGAGGTCCACCGCCGCACCGCGGAGGGACGCCACCGGCGGCCGGGGTCGGTCGGTGGGCAACTCGAGGACCTCGGGCAGGCCGGCGAGGTGATCGCGCCACCAGCGCGACTGCCTGCCGAGTTCGGAGTCCGGATCGTCGATCGAGCCCAGGGCGCGCTCCTGCCAGAGCGCGACGTCCGCGTAGTGCACCGAGAGCGGAGGACGGACAGGCGCGCGACCCTCGACGCGGGACCGGTACGCGTGCAGGAGATCGTCGACCAGGGGCGCCAGTGACTCGCCGTCGGCGGCGATGTGGTGCAGCACGACGACCAGCACGTGGTCGTGTGCACCGCGGTCGTCGGCACCGCGGTCGTCGGCACCGCGGTCGTCGGCACCGTGGTCGTTGGCTCGGAGGATGCCCGCACGGATCGGGAGGTCGCGGGTGACGTCGAACGGTTCCGCGGACAGCGTCTCCACCCCGGCGGTCCGCCACCACTGATCGACGGTGACGTCGTCAGCCGCTGCGATGTCCTGCCACGGTCGGCCATCCGGGCCCTGTGGGTAACGCGTCCTCAGCACCTCGTGCCGGTCGATCACATCGGCGAGTGCCGCGCGCAAGGCGACGACGTCGAGACGACCACGCACCCGTAGGGCGAACGGGATGTTGTAGGCCGATGACCCGGGATCGAACTGGTTGATGAACCACATGCGTTGCTGCGCCGGCGACAACGGGAGGCGGGCAGGACGCGGGATCGAACCGAGGTCTGCTGTCCCGGCGGGTGAACCGCTGTCGGTGCGACGGGTCGCGTCGACGAGAGCAGCCATCGCGCGCACGCTCGGTGCATCGAAGAGTTCACGAACGCCGAACGGCACACCGAACACGTGAGCGACCCGCGCCGCCACCCGAGTGGCCGACAGTGAATGTCCGCCGATCTCGAAGAAGCTGTCCGTCACCGAGATCGCCGTGGCGTCCCCACCACGGCCGAGCACCTCGACGACCATGCCGGCGATCGCGCGCTCGGTGTCCGTGTCCGGTTCCACCCGTCGAGTGGAGAAGAGATCCGGTGCGGGCAGGGCTTTTCGGTCGACCTTGCCCGCGGTGTTCAGCGGCAACGCGTCGAGCACCATGACGGTGTCGGGAACCATGTACGACGCGAGCCTGCGGGCGGCATGGTCTCGTAGCCGCGACACCGCCGACTCGTCGGGTCCGGTGACGTACGCGACCAACCGGTCGTCGTGCACCACCGCGACTGCCGAGACCACGTCGTCGGCGCTCGCGAGGACGGTTTCGATCTCCCCCAACTCGATCCGCTGCCCCCGCAACTTCACCTGAAAATCAACACGACCCACATACTCCAACTCACCCACACCACTCCACCGCACCCGATCACCCGTCCGATACAACCGCACACCCACCCCACCAAACGGATCCGCCACAAACCGCTCCGCAGTCAACCCCGCCCGCGACGCATACCCCCGCGCCACCTGCACACCACCCAGATACAACTCACCCACCACACCCACCGGCACCGGACGCAACCGCGAATCCAACACCCACACCGACACATTCGGCACCGCCCGACCAATCGGCACCACCACCTCACCACCCGACACCACATACGACGTCACATCCACCGCCGCCTCAGTCGGCCCATACAAATTCACCACCCGCACCCCCGGCACCAACCCCCGCAACCCCTCCACCGCACCCACACCCAACGCCTCACCCGAACAAAACACCTGACGCAACGACCCCAACCCCGAACCCTGCAGCACCGACTCCTGCGGCACCGACTCCCCGAGAGCATCCACAAACACCGACAACATCGACGGCACAAAATGACACACCGACACCCCGAACCGCTCCACCACCGACGCCACATACCACGGATCCCGATGACCACCCGGCTCCGCCACCACCACCGAAGCACCAACCATCAACGGCCAGAACAACTCCCACACCGACACATCAAACGACACCGGCGTCTTCCACAACACCACATCCCGCCCCTGCAACCCGAACAACGACTGCATCCACCCCAACCGATTCACCACCGCAGCCTGCGACACCGTCACACCCTTCGGCCGACCCGTCGACCCAGACGTGAACAACGTGTACACACCCGCACCACCCGGCACCTCCCCCACACCCGACACCACCTCACCCAACAAACCCACACCCAACCCCTCACCAACCACCACACCATCAACCGAAACACCCACCCCCTCACCACAATCCACCACAACACGCCGCACACCCCCAACCCCCGAAACAACACTCCCCCCACCCACATCCCCCGCCCGCACCAACACCACACCCACACCCGCCGTCGACAACATGAACCCCACCCGCTCCGCAGGCGCATCCACCTCCACCGGCACATACCGACCACCCACAGCCACCACCGCATGCACCGCCACCAACAACTCCAACGACCGCGACATCACCACACCCACAGCCGAATCCACACCCACACCCAACCCCGACAACTCCCGCGCAACACCCCCCACCAACCCACCGAACTCCCCATACGACACCACCCGACCACCCACCCGCACCGCCACCGAACCCACCGACAACCCCACCCGCTCAGCAACCACCGACCCCACCGAACGACCCGACCACCCCAACCCCACCTCCACACCACGCGACCAACCCTCGACCGTCGGGCGCAGGGCAGTCGGCATCGGGTCGAGCGCGGCCACCGGCAGGGACGGGTCGTCGATCACCGCGTCGAGCAGGTCGGTCAGCATGGCGGCGACCGTCTCGGCGACACCCTCGCCGACGACGGACAGATCCGTCTTGACCGTGAGGCAGAGGTCGTCGCCCTCCGGTGCGGCGATGAGCGCGAGCGGATAGTGCGTGGCGTCGGACGTGCTCACGTCGCGGATCTCGAGACCCGAGGTCCGCGACCCCGCCACGACCGTGTCCACGTCGACCGGATACGACTCGAAGACCACGAGGGTGTCGAACAGGCGCGGGTGGCCGGTCGCCGCGGTGATGTCGCCGAGTCCGACGAACTGGTGGTCGAGCATGCGGGCGCGGGCATGGTGCAGTTCACCGATGAGAGCGGCCGGCGATCGACCCGGTGCGACGTCGGCAACGACCGGCACGGTGTTGATGAACAGGCCGATCATGCCGTCGGCACCGTCGAGGTCGGCGGGCCGCCCCGACACCGTCTCACCGAAGACGACTCGTTGCTCGCCGGTGAAGCGGGACAACACGATCGACCATGCCGCATTCAGCACGGTGCTCGTCGTCGTGCCCAGCGTCCGCACCGTCCGTTCGAGGGCGGCCCGGGTGGTCGCGGACACCCGCGCCGTCACCTCGTGCCGCCGGGGCTCGCGGTCGGCACCGGGGTGCACCTGTGGACGGACCAGCGTCGGAACGATGTCGGCGAGATGCTCGCGCCAGGCGGTGATCGCGGTCGCGGCGTCGCGTCGGTCGAGCCAATCGAGGTAGGACTCGAAGTCACGTGCCGGCGTGATCGCCGGGCGTCCGAGGTGGGCCGCGAGGAGGTCGGCGACGAGAATCGGCCCCGACCATCCGTCCAGGATGATGTGGTGTGCGGTGATGACCAGTGTGCACGCGGGGCCCGTCACCGTGTCGTGGGACACCGCGGAGAACCGGATGAGCGGCGGGTCGTCCAGGACAAACGGGCGTCGTAGGTCCTCGTCGGCGATCTGCACGATCCGCGAGGCCGCGTCGGCCATGCTCAGACCGGTGAGGTCCACGCCGCGGAAGTCGGGCTCGGTCACCGCGGGATGATCGGCCGGGGGTACCACCACGACCAGTCGACCCGACGGCGTGCGGGTGAACCCCGAGCGCAGTACACGTTGCCTGGTCAACAGCTCACGGACGGCCGGCAGGAGCATGTCGGCGGGGTGAGCTCCGTCGAACTCGATGACCGACTGGGTCACATAGGGATCGACGCCGACCAGCCGCTGGGCTTCGTAGAAGAGCCCCTGTTGGAGCGGCGTCGGCGGCCAGATCGCGTAGCGACCGCGCGTCCGTGCTGCGCGTGTCCGGGTGGCGAGCACGTGGTCGATGTCCGTCTGGTCGAGCCCGCCGATCACGTCGGTCTCGCTCGGACCCGGGTCGCCCACGGCATCCACATACGCGGCGAGCGAGGACAGTGCAGATTCCCAGCGATCGGCGATCCCGCCCAGCGCGGGCTCGTCGAACAACCCCTCGGGTGCCGTGAGGTCCACTCGCAACTCCCGACCACCCGCGGTCGCCACCGAGGCGGCCGTCACGGTCAGCGCCGCCAACGCGATCATGTCTCCCCGAACCGACGGCGGAAGCGGCGGCGCGTCACCGATCGGCACGAAATCCGTTGCCGTCGAATCGGTGTCGTCGATGTCTCCGCCCCCTAGCAGACCCAGGTAATTGACCGTGATCGGCGGGAGGGGCCGGTTTCGCAGCGGCGAGCCGGGACGCAGCCATCGCAGCGGCCCGAACGCGATGCCGTTGTCCGGCATTCGCGACTGAGTGTCCTTGAGCGCCTTGACCATCGTCGCCAGACGATGACCGGGGGTGGCCTCCGCGGCGGCCTCACCTCGTGCTGCCGGGGCGGTCGCCTCCACCGGCCCGGGGACGTCGACGCTCACGGGTACGAACGAGGTGAACCATCCGACCGTCTCGGTCAGGTCGGCGCCGGGTGCGATGCCCTCTTCGCGGCCGTGGTTCTCGATCACCATCGACACCGGACCGGACGCCGTGACCGGATCCCGCAGCGCGAATGCCACGGCCGCGGCCACCACGGTGTCCGGGCGCGCACCGAACGTCTCGGTGACCGTGCCCAAGACCCGCTCTGCCAGAACGGCTCCGACGGTGCGGGACACCGAGATCGTGGTCGCGAGACGGTCCCGGGCCCGGTCGGTCTCCCACTCCGCCGGGGTCGGCGGCAGCTGGCGCGACCACCACTCGATCTCCTCTGCGCGATCGGCGAGTCCCGCCAGCACACCCGACCAGCGCCGGAACGAGGTACCCGAGGCCGCGAGGCCCGGCGTCTCCCCGTTGCGGTACTGCCACCACGCGCGTCCCAGACCCGCCACGATGGTCGGCCACGACACGGCGTCGACGCCGAGATGATGGGCGGCGACGACGAGTCGGCCGGTGCCGTCGGCGAAGCGGACGCCGATCGCCGCGACCAGTCGTCCGTCGGCCGGCGACAAGGTCGCGAGGGCGCGCGCATGGGCTGCCCGGATGGCGCTGTCGACGGAGCGCGCCGGCGTCGATGGCCGGCTCGATGTCGAGATGTCCGAGCGGTCGAGGATCTCGACCGTGATGTCACCCGGGTCGCCGTCGCCCGCCACGACGACCGGACCCCCGACGGAGTCGGTCCGCAGCGATGCCGTCAGCATCGGATGGGCCGCGACGACCGCGGTCACCACCGCGCGGACGGCGGCCTCGTCCGCCTCGACCGGCAGCGCGAGCACCGTGCTCTGCGAGAAGTCCGCGAGATCGTCCGGGTCGTCGGCGAGGTCGAGCATCCACGCCAGGCCCGGGGTCATCCCAACCGGACCGACTGCCCCGCCCGGTATTTCGTCGAGTTTCCGGATCGCCTCCGTCTGTGCACGACGGGCCAGCTCACGGATGGTCGACGCCGCGAACACATCGCGCGGGGTCAGATGGAGCCCCGCGGCGCGCAGCATCGACGTGAGGCGGATGGATGCGATGGAGTCCCCGCCGAGTTCGAAGAACGACCGGGTCACCGGGACGTCCTCGACCCCGAGGAGTGATGCAACGATTGCGGCGACGGTCCGTTCCGCGTCGTCGGCGGGTGCGGCGACGGTCCGTTCCGCGTCGTCGGCGGGTGCGGCGTCGGCGTGGACGGCTTCCGACAACGGGTCGAAGCGCGGCGCCGGCAGCGATTTCCGGTCCAGTTTGCCGGTGCTGCCGAGCGGCGCTTCGGTCAGCGGCACCCACAGTGTCGGCCGCATGTACACCGGCAACGACGCGGTCACCGCCTCCCGCGCGCGTGCGATGAACTCGTCCCCGTCCGGTCCACCGCCGCCGGGTCCGATGAGATATCCCACCAGGTGGTCCGAACCGCCCGGGGCGCTCGCGACGGTGACCACGGCCTGGCGTACGCCGTCGATGCCGGACAGGACCGCCTCGATCTCACCGAGTTCGATTCGCTGTCCGCGGAGTTTGACCTGGAAGTCCCTGCGTCCCAGATACTCCAGGTCGCCCGCACGGTTACGCCGGACGAGGTCGCCGGTGCGGTACAGGCGTCGGCCGCCGCCTGCGGGATCGGCGACGAAGCGTTCGGCGGTGAGGTCCGGCCGCGCCGCATATCCGCGGGCGAGCTGGACGCCTCCCAGATACAACTCGCCGGTGACGCCCGCCGGCACGGGACGTAACCGTGCGTCGAAGACGAACGTCTGGGTGTTCCACACCGGCCGCCCGATGGGCACCACGTCGGCGCCGGGGTCTGGAGTCGCGACGGCGACCTCGACGGCGGCTTCGGTAGGACCGAACAGGTTGGAGACGCGTACGTGTGGGAGTGCGGCGCGCGTCGCCCGCAGCGTCCCCGGTGGCAGGGCCTCACCGGAACAGTAGAGGTGTCGCAGGCTCGGCAGGAGCGAACTCGCATCGTGCCGAATGTCACCGGCGCCGGGAGCGGAGCGAGCGGGCCGAATGTCACCGGCGCCGGGAGCGGAGCGAGCGGGCCAAATGTCACCGGCGTCGGGAGCGGAGCGAGCGGGCCGGATTTCGTCGATGAAGACGGCGAGCAGTGACGGTACGAAGTGCACCGTGGTGATCTGCTCGGCGTCGATCAGCCGAGCCATCGAATGCGGATCGAGATGGGCGTCGTCGGGCGCGATGACCAACCGGGCGCCGGTCAGCGCCGGGGTCAGCAGTTCGGGCACCGACACGTCGAAGGTGAAGGGCGTCTTCAGGAGGATCGAGTCGTGCGGTCCGATCCCGAATTCGTCGACTCCCCATCGCAATCGGTTGAGTACGGCGCGATGGGACACCGTGACGCCCTTGGGTCGGCCGGTGGACCCCGACGTGAAGATGGTGTACGCCGCGTGGTCGGGGCGCAGTATCGACAGACGTTCGTCGGCGGCGACCGGGACGGTGTCGAGGTCGACCGGGTTCGCGGCGTCCACAACGATCGCGCGGGCGACAACTTGCGCCGCGGGCGCCCGGTCGTCGCAGATCAGCGCGATCCTCGCGTGCGCGGTGTCGACCATGTGGCGAACGCGGTCGGAGGGAGCGTCGGGTGCCACCGGTATGTACTGACCGCCGGCGGCGAGTACCGCATGGACCGCGATGACCAGTTCGATCGACCGCGGCATGCACACCGCGACGCAGTCCTCCGGGCCGATCCCGAGCGCGATGAGTTCCCGCGCGAGGGTGGCCACCCGCGCCGCGAACTCGCGCTGGGTGAGAGTGCGGTCCCCGAAACGCACCGCGACTGCCTCCGGCAACCGCAGCTGGCTGGCGGCCGTGATCGCCGCCGGGATCGTGAGGGCGGGCAGGACGACCGCGGGACCGACCGAGAGCTGCTGTTGCGCATCAGCTTCAGCTGCGGTGAGGATCGGGACGTCGGCGACCGGCAGGTCGGCGTCGTCGGCGAGCGAGCTGAGTGTCGCGGACAACGCCGCGGAGATCATCTCCGCGGTCGCCGGGTCGAACAGCACAGTGGCATAGGCGATCGAGCCGGTCAGCCCACCGTCGGCGGTTTCGCGGAAACCGATGGTGAGGTCGAATTTCGCGGCGGTGTCCTCGATCTCGACGAACTCGGTGTCGAGACCGGCCAGTGTGCCGAACGCGGGTCTGCCGCTCGTGGAGTGGACGAGCAGCACCTGGGCGAGCGGCTCCACGTTCTCGATGCGCTGCGGGTTCACCGCGTCGATCACCCGCTCGAACGGCACGTCGGCGTTGTCGAACGCCGCGAGGTCGGCGTTCTTGACCTGCTCGAGCAACGCGCCGACGGTGACGTGCGGCTCGACGTCGACCGACAGGATGACGGTGTTGACGAACATGCCGATCAGCTGGTCGATCTCGCGTCGGCCTCGTCCTGCGACGGGCGTGGCCACGGCGATCCGGTTCGTCGACGTCAGGCGCGCGAGGACCGCGGCGGTGGCCGTGTGCGCGACCATGAACAGGGTGGCACGGCGGGCTGCGGCGCGTCGGCGCAGTCGCGACACGACGGCCGCGGGCAGCGACCACCGCACCGTGGCCGCGCGTCCGTCGCTTTCGGCGGGGCGCGGGCGATCGATCGGCAGCGGGAGGATGTCGGGCAGACCGGTCAACCGCTCGACCCAGAACCGCAACTGGCGCGCGATCAGGGAGTCGGCGTCCGCGGGGTCACCGAGCCGATGTCGTTGCCACACCGCGTAATCCGCGTACTGGAAGCGCAGGGCCGGCCAGTCCGGCGCGCGGCCCGACCGCCTGGCCGCGTACGCCCGCGCGATCTCGGCCGCCAGCACCGGTGCCGACTCACCGTCGGCGGCGATGTGGTGCAGCGCGATGACGAGTACGTGGTGATCCGCCGACGCGGTGATGACGCGCACCCGCACCGGTAGGTCCGTCGTCACGTCGAACGTGGTCGTGACGAGTTCCTGGATCTCCTGGTCGACGACCTCGCCGGATGATGCGACGGCCCGCGGCGGGACCACGGTGTGCCCGATCTTGATGCGCCCGGCCCAGTCGGTGGGTGCATGCGCCACGGGTTCGACACCGACGGCGCGAGCGCCCGTTTCGGCCGACGCGGACCCGGCCGCGATGGATTCCGCGCCGGTGTCGCCGTCGGGCGTCGTCGTCGGGTAGATCGTGCGCAGCACCTCGTGGCGGTCGACGACGTCGAGGATCGCCGTCCGCATCGCGGACACGTCGAGGTCCCCGCGCAGACGGACCACGATGGGGATCACGTAGGCGGCAGAGTGCGGATCGAACTGGTTGAGGAACCACATCCGGCGCTGGGCGTACGAGACGGGTACCGGGTCGGGCCGGCGGATCGCCTCGAGCGCGGGCAGATCGGCACCGCGACCGTGTTCCCCCGCATCGACGGCGGCGGCCAGCGCCCGGACCGTCGGCGTCTCGAACAGCGCGCGGACTCCGATCTCCACACCGAGCGAGCCACCCAGGCGGGCCACCACCCGGGTCGCCGACAGCGAGGTGCCGCCGAGATCGAAGAACGACGCCTCGGCCGACACCTCCTCCGCGGCATCGAGTCCGAGGACCTCGGCGTAGACCGCAGCGACCGCCTGCTCGGTTGCCGTCGACGGCCGGACGTGGACGTGTCCACCGAAACGCGGTGTGGGCAACGCCCTGCTGTCGAGCTTTCCGGTGGCCGTCAGCGGGATGTCGTCGATCGGCACGATCACGGTGGGCACCATGTGGGCGGGGAGCCGTCGAGCCGCGTGGGTCGCGACGTCTGCGGTGTCGGGCGCAGCGCCGGCGACACCATGGACCCAGGACACGAGGACCGTCTCACCCGAGGTCGGGTGCTCGATTCCGGCGGTCGTCGAGAAGTCCACCCCGGGGTGCTCGCCGAGAACGGCGTCGATCTCACCGAGCTCGATCCGGAAACCCCGGATCTTGACCTGGAAGTCGCTGCGGCCCAGGAAGTCCAGCGTCCAGCGGCCGCTCCGTCGGCGCCATCGTACGAGATCACCGGTCCGGTACATCCGCTCGCCCGGCGCGCCGAACGGTGCCGCGACGAAGCGCTCGGCGGTCAACGCGGTCCGGCCGACGTAGCCGGCGGCGAGGGCGGAACCCGCCAGATACAGTTCCCCGGCCACGCCGGCGGGAACGGGATGCAGGCGGGGATCGAGAACTGCGGCGGTGACACCGGCGATCGGACCACCGATGGTGACCGCGGAGTCGGGCCGCATCGGTGCCGACGACGTCGCCCAGATGGTGGTCTCGGTGGGACCGTAGAGATTGTGCATCGAGCGACCGGCGGACCAGGCCCGGACCAGTTCCGGCGAACAGACGTCACCGGCGACGGAGATGACCTCGAGATCGGGGAACCCGGTGCCGGTCGCCGCGCCCGATCCGGTGACCGCCTCGGACACCGTGGCGAGGGCGGTCGGGGTGATCGTCGCGTGGGTGATACGCTCCCGCCGCAGGATCGCCGCGAGTTCGGTGCCGCCCGTGACCCCGCCGGGCACCACGACCATGGTCGACGCGGCCGCCACCGCGACCAGCGTCTCGAACACCGCGGCGTCGAAACCCGGTGCCGCGAAGCGGAGTACGCGCGCCGCCGGCGTGAGCCCGAATCTCGCACGGGCATCGGCGATCAGATCGGCAAGCCCGCGGTGGGTGACCGCGACGCCTTTCGGCCGGCCGGTCGAGCCGGACGTGAAGATGACATAGGCCGTCTCGTCGGGGCGCGGACGTCGGGCGGACGCGACTCCGGTCTCGTCCGGATCGCCGGGCTGTTCGGCGACAACCCAGTCCACCGCCGCAGCCGCCGGTCGCAGCCCGGCGACGACCTCGGACGAGGTGACCCCGAGACGCGCGTCGACGGTGTCCAGCATGTAGCGCAGGCGCTCCCCGGGCAGGCCGGGGTCGACGGGCGCCACCGCCGCGCCCGTGCGCGCGATCGCCCAGAACCCGACCGTGCCTTCGAGAGATCTCGGTGTGGCGAGGGCGATCACGGCGTCCGGCCCGGCGCCACGCGCACGGAGTACGTCGGCCAGCCGGCGCGTACGGAGGTCGAGCTCGGTGTACGTCAGGTGCTGCCCGTTCTCGGTGACCGCGATGCCGTCGGGATTCACGGCGATCGCGGCGTCCAGCAGGTCGGCGAGCGTCGACCTCGCCGACGCGAGACCCGGTGCCGCGATCACCGCATCCAAGTGATCGTCTCCGGTGGACAGGTCGCCGACCGGCGTGTGCGGCTCGTCCACCACCGCTCGCGCGATGGCGGTCATCCGACGGACGAACGCGTCCACCGTGCCGGCGTCGAAGAGGGCGGTGGCATAGGTGACGATCACGCGCGTGTCGTCGGCCGGGCTGCGGCCCGGCTCGTCGAGGACCGTGATCTGCAGGTCGACCTTCGCGGTGGTGACCGGGGCCTCGATCTCGGAGACGACGAGCCCCGGCAACTCGACGGTCGGCCGTGCGGCGTTCTGGAATGCCAGAGCGACCTGGACCAGCGGCGGGTGCGCGGTGTCGCGTACCGCGACGACCTCGTCGACGACAGTCTCGAACGGCAGGTCGGCGTGATCGAGTGCGGTCACGTCGATCTCGCGGATGTCGTCCAGCAGATCGGTGAACGAGGCCGCGCGACGCACCCGGCTGCGCAGCGCCAGCGTGTTAACGAACATCCCGATCAATGGGTCCAGATCGCGCTCGCCCCGACCCGCGACCGGGGTCCCGATGACGACGTCCTCGTCGGCGCCGGACCGGACAAGAGTGACCGCGAGCAGGGCGTGGACGGCCATGAACATCGTCGCGCCGTGCCGACCGGCGAGGTCTCCCAGAGCGTTCCAGGTGGCGGCGTCGAACGTCGCCGACAGCTCGGCACCCGAGTCGTCCCGGACCGCGGTGCGCGGCCGGTCCACCGGCAACTCGATGAGTGCCGGCACCCCGGCGAGACGGGTTCGCCAGTGGTCGAGCTGACGTGCTGCGAGAGACGTGGGGTCGCCGGCGTCCCCGAGCCGAAGGTGCTGCCACACCGAGTAGTCGACGTACTGGACCGGCAGGGGCGCCCAGCTGGGTTCGCGGCCGGCCGCGCGCGCCTCGTATGCGGTGACGAAGTCGGTGACCATCGGCGCGACCGAGCCACCGTCGCTGATGATGTGGTGCACCACCAGGACCAGGATCACGGCGTCGTCGGCGACGCGGATCAGGCGCGCCCGAACAGGCGCACCGGCTTCGAGATCGAAACCACGACTGGTGATCTCGGCGATGGTGGCCGTGACGTCGCCCTCGCCGGCGCCGCGCATGTCGATCGGGGGTGTCACCCGGACGTCGTGTCGAGGGTCTCCCGCGGGCGCGATGACCTGCTCGGGAACGCCGTCCACCGATACGAATCGAGTGCGCAACACCTCATGTCGCGCAAGCAGATCCGCGAGAGCCGCGGCGACGACCGCAGGGTCCGGGGACCGGTCATCCGCCGCCTCCGGACCCGAACCCGATGCGGCATCGAGGCGGAGCACGGCCGGGATGAGATACCCGGCCCCGCCCGGATCCAGCGTCTCCAGAAACCAGATTCGACGCTGTGCGGGCGACAACGGGAGCACCCCGTCGCGGCCCACTCGGCGCAGGGGCACCCGGCGATCAGCTCCCCCGCTTCCGTCGTGGTCGCGTCCGTCGATGACCGCTCCCAGACCCCGGACCGTCGGATCGGCGAACACTTCTCGCGCGGAGACCGTCGTGCCGAAATGCTCGGCTGCCCGGGCGGCCACCCGGGTAGCGGTGAGCGAGTTGCCACCGAGATCGAACAACGACGTGGTGACCCCGACGTCGCTCACGCCCAAGATCTCGGCGACCAGTGCGGCCAGGGCCTCCTCGGTCGCGCCGGCGGGCGGCTCGGCCTCCGGGCCATCGCCGGACCCCGGATCGGGCAGCGCGCCGCGATCGAGCTTGCCGTTCACGGTGAGCGGCAGTCGGGGTAGCCGGACGAACCGGGTGGGCACCATGTACTCGGGCACCGCGGTCGCCAGGCGCGTGCGGATCTCGCTATCCGACAGCCCGACTGCGTCATCCGCCGCCGAAGCGGCGCCGCCCGCGGCGACGAGGTAGCCGACCAGATGCTCGGTGTCGCCGAGCGTACGGATGTCCGCCCCCGCCGCGTCGACGCCGTCGAGCGCCGACATCGCCGACTCGACCTCTCCCAGCTCGATCCGGAAGCCGCGGAGTTTCACCTGGCCATCGCGTCGTCCCACGAATTCGATGGACCCGTTGCGGGACATCCCGACGTCGCCGGTCCGGTACATCCGACCGCCCGGCGGTCCGAACGGGTCGGCGACGTACCGTGTGGACGTCTGACCGTGCCGGTTCAGGAACCCGCGGGTGACCTGGGCGCCCGCGACGTACAGTTCACCGGGCACGCCGTCGGGCACGGGGGCGAGCCGACCGTCGAGGACGTACACCCGCGAACCGAGCAGCGGGGTCCCGATGTCGGAGGCGGTTGCCCGGTCGACGAATGCGCGCGTCAGTTCCCGACGGGTCATGTAGACGGTGGTCTCGGTGGGACCGTACATGTTGTTCAGTTGCGGGCCCGCGACATCGGCGCCGGGACGGGTCGCCGACCCGTCGGCCGCCCGGTCGGTCTGCCATGTCCGGACATGCTCGTAGTCGAGGAGTTCGCCCGAGAAGTGCAGGCGCCGAACGGAGTCGGGCAATCGACGGCCGAGGGGTGGGCGGACGACCGCCGCGAACTGATAGAACGACGACGGGGTGAAGTTGACGATCGTGACCCCGTGTCGGTCGAACGCCTCGACCACGTCGTCCGGGGCGCGGGTCGTCGCGTGGTCGAGCACGAGGAGACGACCGCCGGCGCGCAGTGCGGCCCAGATCTCGCCGACCGAGACGTCGAACGCGTAGGAGTGGAACATCGACCACACGTCGTCGGGCGAACTCTCCACGACGGCGTCGAGCGCATCGAGCAGCGACACCACGTTGTCGTGGGTGACGACAACTCCTTTGGGGCGCCCGGTGGAACCGGAGGTGTACATCACGTAGGCGCTCGACTGGGCGGTCACGTGCTCCGGCAGCGGTGGGGTCGAGACCGACCGGGCATCGATGTCGTACTGCGCCAACAGGTCCTGCGGCGTGCACAGCGGCGCGGGCATCGCAGCCCAGGCTCCGGCCGTCTCGGCGTCGGCCACGACGGCGACCGGCGACGCGTCCTCGACGATCCCGCGCAGGCGCGCGACCGGATGTGTCCGGTCGAGGGGTAGATAGGCGGCACCGGTCTTGAGAACCGCGAGCAACGCCACGATGAGGTCCACCGAGCGCGGGAGCGCGACCCCCACGAGTGTTTCGGGACCCGCACCACGATCGACGAGGGCGTGCGCCATCCGTTCGGAGCGCTCGTCGAGTTCCCGGTAGGTGAGCGACGCCCCGTCGAGGTCGGCGAGAGCGACGGCGTCGGCACGTCGTCGTGCGGCGATCCGGAAGAGCCCCGGCAGCGACTCGCGGTCACCGAGGCCCAGGATCTCGGTGATCCGCCGGTCGAGTTCATCGACGATTCCGGCCGCGGCGGTAGCCAGTTGCGATCCGCTCAGCCCCGCGCGCGGCATCAGCGCCGTCACCGTCGCGCGGAGGGCGGCGTCGGGCGCGACGCCCCGCTCCGCCAGGGTGATCGCCGAGGCCGAGACCCGGCGGTGCAGAGCACGGAAGGTCACCGGGCCGGCCGCCCCGGACATCGCCTCGTCGTCGCCCGCATGGGCGGCGGCGAGCGCCAGCAGCCGAAGCGCGGACGGGCGGCGCAGCGACGGCTGGGCATGCCCCGTCGAGGTGCGGGGAATCGAGGTGTCCGACGTCACGCGGGTTCCACTCGATTTCGCTGGACCGCGCCCGATCCGGCGCCCGTGTGACCGTGCACCACGGCATCGGCGGCGGACCGCACACTCTCGAAGACCTCGTCGATGGACCGGTCGGCGTCGGCGAGGAGCGTCGCCACGGCGATCGTCAACGCCTCCGCCGGGTCTTCGTCGGGAATCGACATCGACATGGCGACCGCGGTTGCCTCGAGATCGGCAAAGGTCACCTGTGGCGCCCCCGCGACGCCGATGACCGTGTCGGGCGCGACGGCCGCGACCTCCGACACCAGCTCGTGCAGCGGCCGAACGGCATCGGTTCCGCGCACATCCGGCGCGTTCTGCTCCGCCCAGACGGCGAGATCCCCGATCGCAGTGTCCGGCCGTGACACGATGTCGGCCAACAGATTTCGGAATCTCTCGGCGAACAGGGCCACCGTGCCGGGGTCGAAGAGATCGGTATCGAAGGCGATCTGCCCGCCCAACGCGCCGTTCCGGTCGACGCCGTCGGGGTCGCCCGGGTAGAGCATGACCTCGAGGTCCACCTTGGCGGGAAAGGACTCGGGCAGACGCGGCCGGACATGCAGCCCGTCGAGTTCGATGTCCGGGAACTCGAGATTCTGGTACGAGAGCATCACCGAGAACAACGGGTTGCGGCGTCCGCGGCGGACCGACGTACGGTCGGTCCGGGCGAGATGATCGACGATCTCGTCGAAGGACACGTCGGTGTGACCCAGGTCGGCGAAATCATCGGTGTGCACCCGTCGCAAGAGCTCCGCGAACGGCTCGTCGAGGCGAAGCCGCGTACGCAGGGGCACCGTGGTCGCGAGCATCCCCACCATGTCAGTCAGGGCGGGATCATCACGACCGGCGAACGGTGTGCCGATGACGATGTCGTCGCTTCCCGACAACCGCCCGATCAGGACCGCGATCGCCGCGTGCAGGACGGCGAACTGCGTCGTGTTGCCCACCCGCGCCATCTGACGGAGCATCGTCGCGGTCGACGACGGGATGTCGAGATCGACGACTCCGCCCACATGGCGGGGCTCCACGGGCCGGGGCCGGTCGGTCGGGATCGTCGCCGGCTCCCCCGCCCGATCCAGACGCTGCCCCCAGTACCGCAGTTGACGCTGCCGTTCCGTCTCCCCGTCGGGCCGCGTGGTCTGCAGGCGCTCGGCGTGCCAGATCGCATAGTCGGCGAACTGCACGCGCTGCCCCACCGCACTTCTCGATCCGGCTCGCCCCGAGATGCGGGCGGAGTAGAACTCGGCGAGGTCGCGGGCCAGCGGGCCGAGCGACCCACCGTCGGCGTTGATGTGGTGGACGACGAACACCAGCACGTGCCGGTCCGGGCTCACCCGCAGGATCGTCGCGCGGACCGCCGGGGGGCCGGTCAGGTCGAAACCAGCTCCGACGACAGCGGCGACCTCGGCGCCCAACCTGTCCTCGGCGGGCATGTCGGGCCGGTCACCGGCGAGATCGACGAGCGGAATCCGCAACGCGTGCACCGCATCCGCAGCGGGAATGATGAGTTGCACCGGTGTGCCGTCGTGCAGCGGGTAACGGGTGCGCAGCGACTCGTGCCGCGCGACGAGGTCACCCACCGCGCCCGTGAGGGCCGGGACGTCGAGCCGGCCGTCGAGTTCCAGGGTCAGGCCGACGTTGTAGGCAGGCGAGGCCGGATCGGTCTGATTGATCGACCACAGGCCGCGTTGCACTCCCGTGAGGTCGACGACATGAGTGCGTTCGCGCGGCGTCAGCATGCGTCCCGAGACCGCCCGGTCTGCCGTCGCCACCGCCGCCACGAAGTCCGCGACGGTCGGGTTCTCGAAGAGCAGCGACATCGGCACGCGGCGTCCGACATGCTGTTCGACGCGATAGGCGACCTTGGTCGCCGACAGCGAGCTCCCGCCGAGTTCGAAGAACCCGTCGTACACACTGACCTCCCGCAGACCGAGCACGTCGGCGAAGATCTGGGCCACGACGCCCTCGAGCCGGCTGCGGGGGCCGACATATTCACGTGCGGGCGAGATCTCCACCGCGGGCAGGGCGCGGCGGTCGACCTTGCCGGTCCGGGTCATCGGCAACTCGTCGAGCACCACCACGGTGTGCGGTACGAGGTGCGACGGCAGGCGGGCGGCGGCGTGGTCGAGGATGTGCTCGGGTGCGGGGACCCGGTCGGCAGGGGCGGTCACATACGACACCAGCACCGTGTCCCCAGCGGGAGTCGTCGTTCCGACGGTGACCGCGATGTCCACGTCGGGATGACTTGCGAGCACGCCGTCGACCTCGCCGGGTTCGACCCGCATGCCGCGGATCTTGATCTGGAAGTCGTTGCGCCCGTGGTAGACGATGTCGCCGGACGGTGTGCGCGTGACGAGGTCACCGGTGCGGTACATCCGCCCCCCGGTCTCGAACGGATCGGCGACGAACCGGCCCGCCGTCAGTCCGGGACGACCGTGGTAGCCGCGCCCGAGTGCCCGTCCCGACAGGTACAGCTCACCCAGGACACCGTCCGGCACCGGACGCAGGCAGGCGTCGAGGACCCGGACGCCGACTCCGGCGATCGGCCCACCGATCGTGACCGGTTCCGCGGGCCGGAGGGGCGCGGAGGCGGTGGCCCAGATGGTGGTCTCGCTGGGACCGTAGAGATTGAGCAGCGGGCGGCCGGCTGCATGCCACCTCGCGACCAACTCCGGAGGGCAGGCCTCGCCCGCCACCATCACGACCGAGAGTTCGGGCACCGCGGCAGGATCGAGAGTGGCGAGCGCGGTGGGCGTCATGATCGTGTGGGTGACCCGGTGACGGGCGATGATGGTCGCCAGCTCGGGACCGGCGAACACCTCGGGTGGGCTGATCGCCAGCTGGGCGCCCGAACACACCGCGAACACGATCTCCCAGACCGCGACATCGAATCCCGGTGCGGCGACGTGGAGTATGCGCGAGTCCGGGCCCGCGCCCAAGCGATGCTGCTGCTCACCGACCAGTTCGGCGAACCCGGCGTTGGTCACCGTGACGGCCTTGGGCCGGCCGGTGGACCCGGAGGTGAATTGGAGATAGGCCGCGTCGTCGAGGGCGATCGGCCGTACCCGCTCGGCGTCGGCCACCCGGTTCGTCGGCCGTCCGGCGATGCCCAGATCCACCTCGAGGTCATCGAGAACCAGCTGCGCGACCGTGGATCGGGTCGCCGAGGACCCGGCGCCGTCCGTGGTGACGGGATCCGCCGTGATGACCAGAACCGCACCGCTGTCGGCGAGCATCGCCGAACGGCGGGCGGCGGGCAGACGGGAGTCGATCATCACGAAGGCGGCGCCGCTCATGGCCACGCCCAGTACGGCCAGGACCGACCGGGGCGAGCGCGGGATGCTCACCGCGACGACGTCGCCTGGGCCGATGCCGCGTTCGATCAGGACGCGGGCGATCTGATTGGTCGTGGTCGTCACCTCGGACCAGCGGACCGCGCTCTCCCCGAGCAGGGCAGGGGCGCCGGGGTCGGCGCTCGCGAGACCGCGCGTCAGCAGGGTTGCGAGGGTCTGCTCGGGACGCGATCCCCAGGCCGGCGCCGCCAGGGTACGCATCTCGTCCGGGCGGAGCAGGTCGATCGCACCGATGCTCCGCGACGGCTCGTGCACCATCTGCTCCAGGACGAACTCCAGCCGCCGCGCCATGTCGCGCACCGTAGCGTCGTCGAAAAGGTCGGTTGCATAGGCGAATTCGACGTCGTAACGGTCGGTGCGGTCGGTGACCGACACGGTCACGTCGTACTTCGCGGACGGTACCCGGGCATCGAGGACCTCCGCGGACCCGGCCCATCGGGCGAGCTCGGCCAACTGATCGGGTTGAACCGTCAGCGCGACCTGGAACAGCGGCGAGTGCGACGGCGACCGGTGTGGCGCGACAGCGTCCACGACCCGTTCGAACGGGACGTCGGCGCGGCTCATCGCACGCGCGCAGCGGCGATGCGCGGCGGTGACGAAGTCGACGACGGTGTCCCCGGGTTGCAGGGTCGTTCGCAGCACGACGGTGTTGACGAACATGCCGACGAGGTCGGCGAGCGCCGGATCGTCGCGGCCGGCGACCGCGGTCCCGATACTCACGTCGTCGGTGGCGGCCAGCCGACCCAAGGTGATCGCCAGGGCGGACTGGAACACCGCGAACGGGGTGACCGCCAACGATCTCGCGAGCTGCCGGATCCCCGCGGTCAGGCCCGTCCCGAGCACGGTGTCCACATGCGCTCCGCTGCTCGACATCACCCGCGGACGCGGCCGATCGGTGGGCAACTGCAGCAGATCCGGCGCGCCACGCAACTCCCCCCGCCAGAACTCCAGGCCCTCGACCAGAACCGACGACGGCGCATCCGGCGTTCCGAGCGTCTCGGCGCGCTCGACGGCGACATCGGCGTACTGCATCGGCAACGGCGCGAGATCCGGCTCCGCACCCGCGCGCCGACTGTCGTACGCGGTCATCAGATCTCGCAGCAGCGGCCGGAGCGAGTGCCCGTCGGCCGCGATGTGATGAAGGACCAGCACGACGATGTCGCCATCCGGATGACCTGTCAGCAGGCGGTACCGGAACGGGATCTCCTCGGCCAGGTCGAAGCCGACGTCGGTGATGGCGGAGATCGCCTTGTCCACATCGTCTCCGGCGTCGGTCACATGTGTCCCGCTCGCTGCGCTCCCGGCGACAGTGACATGTGTCCCGCTCGCTGCGCTCCCGGCGACGAGTTCAACATGTGTCCCGCCGGCCAGAAGATCGGCAGCCGTGCGCGAGTCCAGGATTCGCTGCTCGGGTTCGCCGTCGACGACCGGGAACACCGTGCGCAGGATCTCGTGCCGGTCCACGACGTCCCGGACCGCCCGGTTCATGGCATCGGCGTCCAGCGCGTGCGCCAGGCGCAGCGCGCCCGACATGTTATAGGTTGACTCGGCCGGCGACATCCGGTTGATGAACCACAACCGGGTCTGCGCCTGCGACAGCGGGATTCGCGCCGGACGCGGTGGCTGCGACCGGGTCGCGGCGGACGGGTCGGACTGCGGGACGACCACGGCGCGTGACGCGAGATCGGCGAGGTCGACCGCGTCGAAGACGTCGGTCAGGGCGATCCCCAGCCCGTGGTCGACACGTGCGCGGGCCACCATCCGGGCGGCGAGCAACGAATCCGCACCCAAAGCGAAGAGATTGTCCGAGACGCTGACCCCCTCACGGTCCAGCGCCTCCTCCACCAGCGACACGATCGCCCGCTCGACCGGGGTCTGCGGCGTCCGGAAACTCGTTGCGGCGGAGCCGAGTACGGGAACCGGCAGCGCGCGTGTGTCCAGCTTGCCCGACCGGGTGGTGGGAAACGCATCGAGGAAGACAATCCCCGGCGGAACCATGTGTCCGGGGAGTCGCCGTCGGCAGTGCGCACGCACAGCGTCGGCATCGAGCAGTTGCCGGGTGTCACCGGCATCATGATCGGCGCGGGATTCGGGCACGGACCCATCCCGGCGAGCACGGCGATAGGCGACGAGAACCGGTGCGGGCCCGAGATCGCGGCGGGCGACGACCGCTACCGCGTCGACGCCCGGGATCGCGGCGATCACCGCCTCCACCTCGCCGGGTTCCACGCGCTGACCCCGGATCTTGATCTGCTGATCGGTTCGTCCCAGATACTCCAGTTCACCGTCGGCAGTCCATCGGACCAGATCCCCGGTGCGGTACATCCGGGCACCCACGTCCCCCCGCGGATCGGCCGTGAACCTGCCTGATGTCAGTCCCGGCGCACCGACGTAGCACGATGCCAGCTGCGGCCCCACCAGATACAACTCGCCGGCGACCCCGACCGGAACCGGACGGAGTCGGCTGTCGAGGACCCGCACCTCGGTCCCCGGTACCGGGTGTCCGATCGGAACGACGGGACCATCCGTCGTGACCCGCTGGGCGGTCACGTCGATCGCCGCCTCGGTCGGCCCGTACAGATTCACCAGTCCGGCACGGGTGGTCGACCGTACGCGCCGGGCGAGCCGGGCCGGCAGCGCCTCGCCCGACGTGAACACCCAGCGCACGTGGTCGGGTAGGGAGAGCCGTTCGTGCGCCATCGTGTCGGTTCCGCCGAAGTCGTCGACGGACTGAGTCGTCGAACCACCGGGGTCCGGTCCGAGCACCACGTCGAGATAGGCATCGAGCATGGACGGTACGAAATGCAGGACGGTGACGCCGGAGCGCGCGATGAGGTCGCGTAGGTACGCGGGATCGCGGTGTCCGCCGGGCATCGCGATCACCATCCGCGCCCCGACGCGCAACGGCCACAGCAACTCCCAGACCGACACGTCGAAGGTCGCCGGCGTCTTGTACAGCACGCCGTCCCCCGCGGCGATCGGGTGACCGTGCTGCATCCACCCGAGGCGTTGCTCGATCGCCCGATGACCGATCTCAACACCTTTGGGGGTCCCGGTCGATCCCGACGTGAAGATGACGTAGGCGGCCAGATCAACCGGAACCCGGGTCTCCCGATGCGGCCGTGCAGTCGGACCGGGAAGCGGGGAGTCGAGACCGGCGATGAAGTGTGCGTCGACGACCAGGGCGGGTTCGACCGCGGCGATGATCGCCTGTCGCCGCTCGTCCGGTTCGGCCGGATCGACGGGCACGTAGGCCGCACCCAGCCCGATCGCGGCATACACCGCGCACACCTGCTCGATCGAGCGTTCCAGTGCCACGACGATGCGATCGCCGCGCCGCGCGCCCAGACTCGTGAATCGGTCCGCGAATGTGTCGCAGGCACGCGCGAATTCGCGGTAGGTGAGGGTGGTGTCGCCGAACGTCACCGCGGCCGCGTCCGGCGTCGACTCGACCTGGCGATCGAAGGCGGCCAGCACGTGCTCACCGACAACGCCGACGGCCGGCCCGCCGGAACCGAGGTGATCCAGGGTTGCCGACTCCCCGGCCATCAGCAGGTCGAGGTCGGTGACCGGCCGGTTCGGGTGCGCGACGAACTGGGTGAGCACGTTGAGCAGGCGACCGCGATGTGCCTCGAGTTCCGCCGACCCGTACAGCGTGGGGTTCGCGTGCAGACCCACTTCCAGCGGGGCCTCCGGGCCGGCCGCGAAGACGTTCATCACCAGGTCTTCGACCAGACCGGCGGACAGCATGTGATAGCGCACGCGGGCGCCGTCGATGACAATCGGCTTGTCGAACAGCAACAGGTTGACCAACGGTCCGAACGACGTACCGCGGGCATCACCGAAACCGGCTGCCGCCCTGATGTCCTCCGATCGATACCGTTGATGGCGCAGACCCGCGGTGATCTCCGCGCTGACCGCCGCGACGACGTCGGCGCACGTCGCCGAGGAGATTCCGTCCACACGCAGCGGCAACATGTTGGAGACCATCCCGGCCGAGTGCCGGACGCGCGCCGTCGTCCGCGCGGTGACCGGCAGACTGAGGACGATGTCGTCGCTGCCGGACATGCGCGCCAGGAACGCGGCGAACGCGGCGGTGAGGATGGCAGCAACCGAGGCGTCGAGATCCCGGGCGCACCGACGCAGCGCCTCATCCAGTTCGGGACCGAGCAGCCCGGCGGAGACGACGGTCTCGTTGCGGACGCCGGCGGTGGCCGGGTGTGCCGCGAGGCTGACCCGCTCGGGGAGCCCGGCGGCACGTTCCTGCCAGAACTCGCGGTCTTTCTCGAACCGCGTGCTCTGCCGGTAGGCGGCGTCGTCGGCGACCACCTCGGCGATACTGGCGCGGCGGACCGGTCGGCGTCCGGTTCGCGGCGGGACCGCGGCAGCGACCTCCGCCGCAGGATTCGGCGCGCGGTGCTCGTTGTAGCGCGCCACCGCTTCGTGCAGGCACATCAGTGCGCCGTATCCGTCGAACGCGATGTGGTGACCGCGCATGTACCAGTACGTCCGGTCGTCGGCGATCCGGATGAAGGCCGCGACGGCGACCGGATCGGCCAGCAGGTCCACCGACCGCTGATGGTCGGCGCGCATCCAGTCGGCGGCGGCCGCTTCGGGATCCGGGTGCGTCCGCAGATCGATGTCGATCACGTCGAACGGTACGGAGAAGTCGATGTATTGCCGAGGCGTGCCGTCGACCTCGATCACACGCGTGTACGCCGTCTGCAGGTCGCGTGCCGCCTCCAGCACTCCCCGACGGAACAGCTCCCGATCGAACGGGCGTCCGTCGTCGACGATGTCGAGGTAGTGCGCGACGGTGACCGAGTGGTCGTCGACCAGGTTCTCGGCAAACCACATGGCGCGTTGGGCCGCGGTCAGCTCCAGTAGATCCGCCCCTCGAGGCGCGCGGGGTGCCCCCGGGCGCCAGTCTCCCCCAGTCCCATCTCGGTGGGACACAGTGTCATCCATGCCTCGTCCGACGTCGGTTTCGGCGATTGGGTCGCTCGACGATGACGCCCCCGCGTCCCCCCGCAGCGATCGTCGAACAGCAACGAATCATACGCGGTACATCGCATCCGCTTCGGAAAGTGATACATCCCGCACGACCGGCCGTTCCCGACGATCGGACGACTTCGAAAACTGGTGTGACAGATGGGAACACCCGAGTGCGATGGAGCCACACTGGTCACTTTCGTACCGTCTGGCGTGGTTCCGGGACCGTAGGATTCGGTCGTTCGACCGACACCGGGGCAGAACGACATCTCGGACATGGCTTCGCCCGGCGCCGGACAAGGCAAGATCGGACTGGTGTCAGACGTGCAGTTGATCGAGGTGGGCCCGCGGGACGGGTTGCAGAACGAGCAGACCCTGCTCTCCGTCGAGGAGAAGATCGAGTTCATCGCCCGGGCCGTCGACGCCGGCGTGCGCCGGATCGAGGCGGTGAGTTTCGTGAACCCCAAACGCGTACCGCAGATGGCCGGCGCCGAGGAGGTCATGGCCGGGGTGCCCCGCGTGGACGGTGTCTCCTATATCGGGCTCGTCCTCAATCGTCGTGGTCTCGACCGCGCTCTCGCCTCCGCGGTCGACGAGGTGAACGCGGTCGTCGTGGCCACCGAGGCGTTCAGCCGCCGTAATCAGGGCTGCAGCGTCGAGGACACCGTTTCCGCGGCCGTCGACGTGGTGCGCGACGCGCGCGCGGCCGGCCTCGCGACGACGGTGACCATCGCGGTCGCGTTCGGCTGCCCGTTCACGGGCGAGGTCGACCCGCGCCGGATCTCCGACATCGTGGCGCGGTTGACCGATCAGGCCGCCCCGGACGAGATCGCTCTCGCCGACACGATCGGCGTCGGGGTCCCGGCGCAGGTCCGCGATCTCGCCGCCCGCACGGCGGAGCGTGCGCCCGGTATTCCACAGCGCTGGCATTTCCACAACACGCGGAACACCGGTTACGCGAATGCTCTCACCGCGCTCGATTCGGGTGCCGGCGCCATCGACGCCAGTGTCGGCGGATTCGGTGGGTGTCCGTTCGCGCCCGCGGCGACCGGCAACATCGCGTCCGAGGATCTCGTCTACGCACTCGATCGGTCCGAGGTCATCACGGGTGTCGACATGCAGGGGCTGATCGACGCCGCCGCGTGGCTGGGCCGTGCCCTCGACAAGGATGTCCCCGCACTCATCGGACGTGCCGGAGCATTTCCGGCCGTCCGCGGAGACGGGAACATCTGAGCGGGACCCCATCGGTGCGAACGCACCGGTGGGAAACCCTTCGCCGACTATCCGGTGGTGTGGACGATCAGCACGTCGCACGCCGACTTGCGGGCCACGTCGGCGGGGACCGATCCGAGGAGCCGGCCGGCGATCGAATTCAGGCCGCGATTGCCCACGACGAGAAGATCGGCCTTGACGTCGCTCACCAACTGCAGGAGGGCGTCGACCGGGGCACCCTTGACCGGGCGCTGCACCACGTTCGACGCACCGGCCTTGGTGGCCCGTTCCTTCGCGGTTCGCAGGATCTCCTCGGTCGGCGTCGATCCGGTGACCTGGTACGCCTCGTCTTTCAGGACATCCGCGGCGTCGCCGGCTCCGCGCTCGTTCGGGAAGTACGCGCACGCGATCACCAACTGAGCGTCGCCCGCGAGTGCACCCGCACGCTCCACAGCCTTCATCGACGACTCGGAGCCGTCCGTTCCGACGACGACGGTTTCGTAAGAGCTCATCCCAACCTCTCGACATGAATTCGCCTCGCTGCCCATCAGCGAGGCGTCATCGCGTATACCCACAATGCAGGGGTCCTGCACGGGGACATTAGTGTGCCACGGGCGCGTCTGTCCCCCGTTCGTGGTGATCGGCACATCGTGAACCCGACGCTGCCACGCTGAACGGACGTCACTTGATCCCGGCCGCGTCCATCCCTCGCATCTCCTTCTTCAGATCGGCGATCTCGTCGCGGAGTCGTCCGGCGAGTTCGAACTGCAGATCCCGAGCAGCACTCATCATCTGGTCGGTGAGTTGCGACACGAGGTCGGCGAGCTCGGCGCGGGGCATCATCGACACGTCACGCTTCTCGATGACCCCCGAACTACCGGCCTTCGACACCTCACCCTGTGCGCGGCGTCCGCGGCTGGAGTTGCGTCCGGAACCACCGACCGCCACGGCCTCGTCCTCGGCTTCCTTGTAGACCTGGTCCAGGATGTCGGCGATCTTTTTGCGCAGCGGCTTCGGATCGATGCCGTTCGCCTTGTTGTACGCGATCTGCTTCTCCCGACGCCGCTCGGTCTCGTCGATGGCGTTGCGCATCGAATCGGTGATCTTGTCCGCATACATGTGGACCTCGCCGGACACGTTGCGGGCCGCGCGACCGATCGTCTGGATGAGCGACGTTGTGCTCCGCAGGAAGCCCTCCTTGTCGGCGTCGAGAATCGCCACGAGCGAGACCTCGGGCAGGTCGAGGCCCTCGCGGAGCAGGTTGATGCCCACCAGGACGTCGTAGTCACCGGAGCGCAGCTGGCGGAGCAGTTCGACACGACGCAGGGTGTCGACCTCCGAGTGCAGGTACCGGACGCGGATACCGAGTTCGAGCAGGTAATCGGTGAGATCTTCGGCCATCTTCTTGGTCAGGGTGGTCACCAGGACGCGCTCGTCGCGATCGGTTCGCTCACGGATCTCGTGGACCAGATCGTCGATCTGGCCCTTGGTGGGCTTCACCACGACCTGCGGGTCCACGAGTCCCGTCGGACGGATCACCTGTTCGACGAACTCGCCGTTGGACTGGCCCAGTTCGTACGGCCCGGGAGTCGCGGACAGATACACGGTCTGTCCGATGCGGTCGACGAACTCGTCCCATGTGAGCGGTCGGTTGTCGACCGCCGAAGGCAATCGGAATCCGTACTCGACGAGGTTGCGCTTGCGCGACATGTCGCCCTCGTACATGCCGCCGATCTGGGGCACCGTCACGTGCGACTCGTCGATGACGAGGAGGAAGTCGTCCGGGAAGTAGTCGATGAGCGTGGCCGGCGCGCTCCCCGCGGCTCGACCGTCGATGTGGCGCGAGTAGTTCTCGATGCCCGAGCAGAACCCGACCTGACGCATCATCTCGAGGTCGTAGGTGGTGCGCATGCGAAGACGCTGGGCCTCCAGCAGCTTGCCCTTGCCCTCCAGCTCGGCGAGTCGTTCCTCGAGCTCGCGCTCGATGCTCGCCATCGCCTTCTCCATGCGCTCGGGCCCGGCAACATAATGGGTGGCCGGGAAGATGCGCAGCGAGTCGACCTGGCGCACGACGTCACCGGTCAGCGGATGCAGGAAGTACAGCGACTCGACCTCGTCGCCGAAGAACTCGATGCGCACAGCCAGTTCCTCATAGGACGGGATGATCTCGACCGTGTCCCCGCGCACCCGGAAGCTGCCGCGGGTGAACGACATGTCGTTGCGCGTGTACTGGACGTCGACGAGCAGACGCAGCAGGGCGTCTCGATCGATCTCCTGACCGACCTCGATCTCGACGGACCGGTCGAGATAGGACTGCGGCGTACCGAGGCCGTAGATGCAGGACACCGAGGCGACGACGACCACGTCGCGTCGCGACAGCAGGCTCGACGTCGCCGAGTGACGTAGGCGCTCGACGTCGTCGTTGATCGACGAGTCCTTCTCGATGTAGGTGTCGGTCTGCGCGATGTACGCCTCGGGTTGGTAGTAGTCGTAGTACGAGACGAAGTACTCGACGGCGTTGTTGGGCAGCATCTCGCGCAGTTCGTTCGCGAGCTGCGCCGCGAGCGTCTTGTTCGGCGCCATCACGAGCGTCGGGCGCTGGACCTGCTCGATGAGCCAGGCCGTGGTCGCCGACTTTCCGGTGCCGGTCGCGCCGAGGAGGACGATGTCCTTCTCCCCGGCCTTGATCCGGCGGGTGAGGTCTTCGATGGCGGCGGGCTGGTCGCCGGCCGGTTCGTACTCGCTGACGACCTGCAGGCGGGCATCGGTCCGCTCGATCTCGCCGACCGGCCGGAACTCCGAGTGCGCGATGACGGGGCGTTCTGCTGCAAAAGCCATAGTGCCAGGGTAAACGCGACCTATGACATCGATGTTCCCGCGGACCGGCGTCCGACGAGCGCGGCGACGAGCACGACCGCCGAGCACAGCGGGATCGGCTGGCCGACGACGACGAACACTCCGACGTCGGCGAGGACCGCGACGGGTGCCGCGACCCGGACCGCCGGGCCCGGAACCGGCGCCGTGCCGCGGGACCGGCGCGGCACGCGCGACCACGGTTTCGCGATCGACAGCCAGCCCTGGAACGCGATCAACGTGGCCATCAGGACCGTCGACGCGAGCAGGCCGGCCGACGCGACTTCGCGGGCGCGCGCCGCCGAGTCGAGAGCTGGTGAGAGCACCGCGATCCCGACGACGAGCTGGCTCACCGTGATCGCGAACTTCACGAGGACCCACCAGTGGAGGAAGAAGCCCCAGGGCGTCGTCGCGGACAGCAGGAATCCCGACATCGCGGACACATTGGCAGAGACCACCAGGACCGTGGTGTCGAGGACGTGCGCGGCGACCGCGCCCCCGTCCCCGGGATTCAGCATCAGAACCGCCATCGCGAGCGCCTGGCTCATCCAACAGACGGACGAGAGCACGTGTATCCACAGCAGCACGTGCCGTGCGCGCTTGACGGTCGGCCGCGCTGTGATTCGTTCGCGGGCCACAGCACGGCCCCGTTCGGCGACGAAAGTCCTCATGTTCCGACCATCCCGCGGACCGGCGGTCGGACGCATCGGTGAGAACTCGGGCTTTCACCCTGAGATCGTCGGTGAGGCTGGCTAGATTCAAAGCATGACGAGCGATGGCGGGCGCACCGCCGACCCCGGGTCAGCACCGCACCCGCTGCACCCGCCGAAACGCGAGGTCTTCGACGTCCCGGCGATGACGAACACCGACAACAAGGGATTCGTCCGGGAGGTCGAGGAGTATCGCGTCACCGACTTCGGGCTGTACATGTCGCGCCACGCTCCCGGGCACCCCAGATTCGACCACCTGGAGTCATGGCTGCTACCCGCTTTGGGGTTGCGCGCCAACATCTTCCACTACCAGGACGGCTACCGCGAAGGGCAGCGCCTGTACCTGGATGTGGGCCGGTTCGCCGGCCCCGACGACGACGGCCGGTGGCATGCCGAGGACTGGTACCTCGATCTCGTCGACGTGCCGGGCACCCCTCCCCTGCTGCTCGACACCGACGAGCTGCTCGAGGCCCACCGTGACGGTTTGCTCGACACCGCGCAGTGCGTCGAAGCCGTCGAGATCGCCACGCGTGCACTCGTCGGTGCGGCGGAACACGGCAACGACATACAGGCCTGGCTCGACGCCGCGGCGGGTGGCGCGGTGGCCTTTCGCGACCACGACCACCGTCGCCACGGCCAGGCCGGTAGATCAGTACGTCGGTAGCACGAAACAGGATCCGTTACGGATGAAGTCCGGGAGCTGGACGCCGGTGCCCACCGTGACCGCCCTCGACTTCTCGACTCCATCGAGGGTCGCCTTCAGCAGGTAGCGGCCCGGCGTCGACGGCCGCCACTTGGGCCGGATCTCGACACTCGTGGGCTTCTGGTCGTAGATCGTGACCGTGCGCCCGGCGCCCACCAGGGTGACCTTCAGATTCGACTTCGCCGAACGCGGATCGCTGACGAGAACCGACAGTGTGTAGGAACATCCCGCGCCGTACACCCCGTAGTTGAACGAGCCGTTGGCCGACGAGCCGTAACCCGGAAGAGTGTCCACCGCGATGCCCTGCAGCGCCGCCTCCGCCGGCGCGGCCAGCGCCACGCTTGCGCACGCAACTGCACCAAAAGCTATTGCGCCACTGGCAATCCGCGCGCGACTCCGACTTCCCCGACCGACCATGCTGTGCTCCACTCCTGGGCTTCGTCCTCAGCGACCACCCCCACCGCGGGGGCGTGCGACTCACAAGTTAGCAGCGGACGGGGCGGCATGTGCCGATTTTGGTAACGTTTGTAGTCAGTTTTTGTGCCAACCGCCGGTCAGCGTGTGACGACCCGCACCGTGGCAGGCCGCCCCGGGTCACAGGACCCGTACTGATCCGGTCCGGCCGGTGCGAATCCACCGTCGGCGAGACGATCCGCCAAGCCCTCCGCGGCGCCGGCGTCACGTGCGGTCACCCGCAACTCGACCGCCGCCGGGTCGACGATGTCGACCGCGGTGGCCAGTTCGCCGGCGAGCGCCCACAATCGGTTCACCAGACGCGCGGACGGACCATTGGGATTCGGTTCTGCTGCCACGAGTCCGGGCACCGACTCGGCGACGCGACGCTCGCGGACGTTCAACTCGAGCGGCACGAGGCGCTCGTCCCAGACCCGGGCGGCCGATGCCGCCAGTTCCTCGGGGGCGCCCGAGTTGTCCAGCCATACGTCGGCCACGGCACGACGCTGCTCGTCGGTCGCCTGCGCGGCGATGCGGGCACGGGCATCGGCCTCGGCAACACCCCGCATGGTCGTCAGCCGGTGCAACCGCACGTCGGCCTCGGCGAACACGATCACGACCAGATGGAAGAACGGCGCCGTGTGGTTCTCGACCAGCAGCGGGATGTCTTGCACCACAATCGCGTCGGCCGGTGCGTCGTCGAGCATGGCCTGAGTCCGCGCCCCGATGAGCGGGTGGGTGATGCCGTTGAGCGTCAGCCTCGACTCGTCGTCGACGAAGGCCTTCGCCGCGAGAGCCGGACGATCGAGACTCCCGTCGGCTGTCAGGATGTCCGGACCGAACGCCTCGACGAGCGCAGCCAGACCCTCGGATCCCGGCTCGACCACCTCCCGGGCGACCTTGTCCGCGTCGATGATGTACGCGCCCCGCTCGACGAACGTCTTCGCCACAGTCGATTTGCCGGCCCCGATGCCACCGGTCAGCCCAAGCCTGATCACGCCCACCAGTCTGACAAATTCGTCTGCGACACGTTGGAAGGGCCCCGCAGACACGAGAGACCCCGTCTCGCGCGATGACCCTCAGCGGGTCACGACGTCGAGACGAGGTCTCCTCGGGTTGATGGATCAGCCGGTGACGGCCGCCAGTTCGATGGTCTCGTGCGGCAGGTCCGCCTCGCCGACCTTTTCGTTCTTGTTCAGATCGACGGCGACGATCTTCTTGGCCGCCGGGTCGCTGACGTAGGCGATGCCCTCCTGCACCACGACGTTCGGCATCGGGGACTGCCACTCGTCGGGTTCGGTCCACGCGCCGATGGCGGGGATCGTGGCGGTCTTGGCCGCCGTGTCGGCGTCGAAGACGTGTAGGGCACCGTCGGTTCCCAGGATCACGGCGGACCCGCCGGGACCGCGCTCGATGGACCGGAAGCTGTAGGAGGTGCCGAGGTCGACGAGCCGGAGCTGACCGGTGCGGGTGTCGGTGAGCGAGAACCGGGTCGGCCGTTCGAGTTCGGCGTCCGGATCGGACTTGTAGTCGCCGAGGATGATCGGGGACTCCTCGCTGCCGGCCTGGTTGCCGATGCGGCCGTACTCGTCGGGGCTCTCGACCTTGCGGATGTCGTTCCCGTTCACGATGAGCAGTCCGTCCTCGCAACCGAAAGCGAGGACTCCGTCGGCGCCGGCGGCCTCACCGTGCACACCCGGGCACTGGTCGTTACGCACGATCTCCTTGCGCTCGGGGTCGAGGATCGCAATCCCGCTGCGCGAGTCCTCGTTTCCGACGGTGACGACGACCGTACCGTCCGCACGGAACACCGCGACCCCGTGGTGCGGCTCGGGAAGTGTGAACGAGGTCGACGCCGGGTTGCCGCGCAGGAGCTCGGCGGGCTCGACGATGTCGACCTGGCCCGTGCCGTCGGTGAAGAGGGCGATCCGGGAGTCGTGCGGCACAACGTGTCCCGGCTCTTCACCGCCGAACGTCATGTCGGTGAGGGCCGGTGTCGTCGTGTAGTAGTGACCATGGTCGCCGTGTTGACGCGTCCAGGTACCCATGTCGAGAACCCGGAACCCGTCCGACTCCGAGACGAACACATTGCGGCCGTTGTCGGCGCTGTTGAGTCGGATGAAGCCGTCGATCGGGAGGTCGGCGACCTGCTCCAACGACTCTGCGTCGAGGACCAGGATGCCGCCGTCGTAGCTGAGCGCGAGGCGCGGCGTGGCGCTCTGCTGCTCGACGGCCGCGGCCGAGCTGGAGGCGGGCGCGGATTCGCTCGAATCCTCGCTCCCGCAGGCGACGAGCGCGAACGACGCGGCGGTGAGAAACGCGAGAGAGCGGGTCAGTTTTGTCCGTTGTGCGAACACCCGAACAGTGAACATGGATATGAAAATCATTGTCAACAACGCATGGGATGGTGACGGCCCGCAACGGCCGCTCCTCACGAACCCCCCGGCATCAGGACAGCATTGGCCGCAACCCGTCGAGCACGCAGGCGAGTCCGAATTCGAAGGCGTCGTCGGGGGCGCCGGGCGCCTGATGGATCTCTCCGACCGCACTGCCGACCCGATCCGACAGGGGGTACGCACCATCGGGGATGACCGCCGCGAGTTCAGGACCGACGATCTCCCACCATCGCGCGTCGCTCATCCCGGACTCCTCGGCGGCCGTCCGCTCCCCGACCGCCTCGCGGGCGTTGCCGGCCACGAAGGCACCGAGCAGTGCGATGATGTGGTCTCGCTGCACATCCGAGATGTCGGTCGACTCGAGCAATTCGAGCTGCCGCTCGTACCGGGCCAGACGGTGCGGGCCCAGCACCTGGCGCCACGGCGAGGCCGCCAGTAGCCATGGGTGGTCGAGACACTCGGCACGCAGTGCGCGCGCGACTTCCGCCAGGGACTCGACGACGGTCGGCGCCGGCCCGGGCATCGGAGTCCGTGCCGTCACGTGATCGATCATGAGCGCCACCAGCACATCACGCGTCGGCACATAGGTGTACAGACTCATCGGCCCGACGCCCAGTTCGGCGGCCAGGGCGCGCATCGAGACCGCAGCGAGCCCGCGCTCGTCCGCGAGGTCGATCGCCGCCGTCACGATGTCGTCGACCGATACCCGCTGCCGCGGCCCCCGCCGCGGGCCGACGTCTCCGGCCTCGGCTCGCCAGAGCAGTCGGACCAGCGTGCGTGCATCATCTGAGGTCGACACTGCGACGCCTTTCCCGTACGGTGTACTGAGTAACAACTCCGTACACCGTACCAAGAGGAGTGTCCGCTGCCCACTCAGGCCACGTATCTGCCGGACCTGCACCAGTTCGCGCTCTGGTCTTCCCACCAATCCGACGCCGGGAACCTATCGGACAGCTGCCGTCTCGCGGTCCCTGACGTCCGCGACCTCGTCGTTCGCGACGTCCGCTGCGAACTCGTCGACCCCCCGGCGCTCCTGGCCGCGTGCGACCAGGGTGATCCGAGCCGAGTCGCGGAGTCGGTCGAAGCGTGGCGACGCACACTCGCCGGCGACTCCGCGACACCACTGCCGCTCGCCGCACACGCCGAGATCGATCCCACCGGGACGGCGATGACGACTGCGGACTTCGCCCGTACAGCGCTGCAGGAGTGTCTCGCCGCCGAGGACATACTGCGAGACACTCTGCGAGCCCACCTGCGGCCCTATCAGATTCGCGGTATCGCCTGGCTGGCCCGGACCGCGGAGGTCACCGGCGGTGCCGTGCTGGCCGACGAGATGGGACTGGGCAAGACCGTCCAGGCGATCGGACTGCTGACGCTTCGGGCGCACGAGGGACCACAGCTGGTCGTCTGCCCGACCAGCCTCGTGACCAATTGGAGTCACGAGGTGGCCCGCTTCGCGCCCGATCTGAACGTGTACACCGGCCCCCTCGAGCATGCGCCGGACGGGCCCGGTTCGATCACCGTGATCTCCTACGCGAGACTGCGACTGAGCATCGCCGATGTCCGTCGATTCGACTGGGCCACAGCCGTGTTCGACGAGGCGCAGGCCCTGAAGAACCCGCGCACCCAGGTGTCACGCGCGGCGCGCACCGTCGGCGCCCGGGCTCACGTCGCGTTGACCGGCACTCCCATCGAGAACAGTCTCGACGACCTCTGGGCGATTCTCCGGGTCGTCGCGCCCGCACTGTTTCCTCACCGGGCGGTGTTCCGGCGGCGCTTCACCAAAGCCGTGGACGACGGCGACGCCGGCGCGCTGCGACGACTTCGGGTGGCGGTCGCGCCGGTTATGTTGGCGCGCACCAAGTCCCGCGTGGCGTCGGCGCTGCCGCCGAAGATCGCCAATCCGGTGCTCGTCGATCTGACCGACGAACAGGCGCAGCTCTACGACGCTCACCTCGCGCGCGTGGAAGACACCGGCTTCGGCGACGGATTCGAAAGGCACGGACGGATTCTCGCCACACTCACCCGGCTCAAGCAGATCTGCAACCATCCCGGCCTCGTCACCGGCGACACCCGGGTGCTCGCGGGACGCTCGGGCAAGCTCGACGTGTGCACAGAGATCCTCGGTGACAACCTGCGCAACGGCTCCCCCACGCTCGTCTTCACCCAGTACCGGGAAACCGGTGAACTCCTCGTCCGGCACTTCGCCGAACAACTGGCGGTCGACGCACCGTTCTTCCACGGCGGTCTCTCGGCGAGCCGTCGCGACGAACTCGTCGCCGCCTTCCAGTCAGGCGAAGGCCCCGGGCTGATGGTCATGAGCCTCAAAGCCGGCGGCGTCGGACTCACCCTCACGCGCGCCTGCGACGTCATCCACTTCGACCGCTGGTGGAACCCGGCGGTCGAGGCCCAGGCGTCCGGCCGCGTGCACCGAATCGGCCAGAAACGTCCCGTCACGATCACCACCCTCACCTCGGCCACATCCCTCGAAGAGCACATCGATCGCCTGCACCGGCGCAAGTCCGTGCTCGGCGCGCACGCGGACGACACGTCCGCTCTCACCGAGCTGACCGGCCTCGACGACCAACGGTTGATGGACATCCTGCGGCGTCACCGGGAGGCGCGATGACCAGCA
>NZ_JAMBDT010000052.1:0-34865 GCF_025143765.1 Gordonia sp. p3-SID1431 | reverse complement strand
CACGAAGGACACGAACCGATCTCACGGTTCGTGCCCTTCGTGGTTCGCTGCTTTCGCAACTGGAGGCCAGGGGTCAGACAGGGTGTGAAAATATCGTCCCCCTGAGCACGATCGAAGGGAAATATGCCCTTCGATCACGCTGAGAGGGACGGGTTTTGGCACGCCAGTGGTCCAACTGTGCGCAACCTCAGACCCCAACGGGTGAAGAGCGACGGCGACGACCTCAGCAGAGCCCCTCCCCGCTGATTGAGCCGGCACCGAGCGAAGCCGCCGGGCCGAGCAAGCGACGAAGGAGCGCGTCGAGGTCGAGAAGTCCACCCCCGCTGATTGAGCCGGCACCGACCGGAGCGAGGAGCCTCCCTCCGCTGATTGAGCCGGCACCGAGCGAAGCGAGGAGCCGTGTCGAAATCACCTGGTGACCCGAAGTCACCAAGTGACTCCGCGCGACAACCCCTACGACGCCCCGAGAATGCTGATCTCGAAGACGAGGGTGTCGCCGACCTCGATGTTCGCCTGCGGATTGCCCTGCGCGTAACCGTCGGCCGACGTCATGGCGACGCCCACCTTCGACCCGACCTTCTGTCCCGCGATGGCCTTGCTGAACCCGGGGATCACGCCGTCGAGCGGAAAGGTCACCGGGGAGCCGTTTGCGTAGGCGCTGTCGAAGGTCTCGCCGGTGCGGCCGTTCACGCCGACATAGCAGACCGACACCGACGCGGTAGCCGGCACGACGGCGCCGTCACCCTCGACGAGCGTCTTGACCTGGGTCTCGTCGACGCTGAACGGGTTCTCGACGGTGATGTTCGGGGCCTCGGTCGCGGTGGACGCGACCATCTGCAATCCACCGGTGGTGCCCTGCTCGGTCCACTGCGGCGTGGCGTCCGCGTTCGCCGGTGCGGTCGGGCAGCTCTCAGCTGCCGCCGGGGTCTCGGCGCCGCCGGTCGCCGCGGTCGCGGTGGGTTCGGTTGTGCCCGAACCGGAATCGGAGTCGGAGCTGCAACCGGCGACAGCCAGGACGAGAGCGGTGCCGAGGGCGAGGGTCACGTTCTTGATGTTCACCCTCGGAACGCTACCCGAGGCGCGGCCCCTCACCGAGAGCCTCGACCGGCCAACAGTCGAGCAGCGCGCTCGAGATCGGCCCGCACGGCTTGCGCGGCCGGCCACCGCGTCGCGGTCAGCACCAGCCCACCGATCGCGGGCACCGTCAGCACCGCCTCGGCGTGCACGTCGGTGCGGGCCTCGCGTTCAGCGAACGTCAACGTCAGGACCGCGTCAACGGACCGCCACCGTCCGATCTCCTGCCACCGTCGACGAGACTCGCAGGCGGTCACCTCCATCCGCGGTGACACCCCGGGTACGACGGTGACGTCGGTCCAGCTGGTGCCGACGTCACCCGCCCGGTCACCGATCGGCCGCAGGTCGTCGATGCGGCGCAGGCTCGACTGCCATTCCGGTCGGTTCGTCGGGTCAGCGAGGTAGTCGAAGGTGACGTCGATCGGGGCGTCGAACGAGACCACCGTGTCGATGACGGTGACGCGGGCGGGGGAGAGCATCAGTGGATGAGCCCCGCGAGCTGCTCGACCTCGACGACGCTGCCCGGCGACACGAGCATCATCGTCACCCCGCACGACTCCCAGACCTTGATCTGTTCACGCACGTGGTCCAGATCGCCGACGATCGCCGAGTCGTCGACCATGGCGTCGGGGATGATCTGCGCCGCTTCGTCTTTGCGATTGCTTCGGAAGAGGGCGGTCACCTCGTCGACGACGTCGGTGTACCCCATCCGGCGGTAGACCTCGGCGTGGAAGTTGGTGTCCTCACTGCCCATTCCGCCCATGTACAGCGCCAGGAACGGTTTGATCGCGGCGTAGGTGCCCTCGCGGTCATCGGTGACGACGATCTGGGCGGTCGCGCACACCTCGAAGTCCTCACGACTGCGTCGGGCACCCGGGCGGGCGAATCCCTCGTCGAGCCACTCGTTGTACGTGTCGGCCATCCGCGGCGTGTAGAACAGCGGCAGCCAGCCATCGGCAATTTCGGCGGCGAGCGCGACGTTCTTCGGCCCCTCGGCGCCGAGCATGACGGGGATGTCGCTGCGCAGCGGGTGCGTGATCGGCTTGAGCGTCTTGCCCAGTCCCGATGCGCCCTCTCCGTCGAACGGCAGTGGGTAGTGGGGGCCGGCGCTGCTGACCGGCGCCTCGCGCGCCCACACCTGACGCATGATGTCGATGTACTCGCGGGTCCGGGCCAGTGGCTTGGCGAACTTCTGCCCGTACCAGCCTTCGACGACCTGCGGACCCGACACACCCAGCCCAACGATGTGCCGACCGCCGGACAGGTGGTCGAGGGTCAGCGCGGCCATCGCGCATGCGGTCGGTGTGCGGGCCGAGAGTTGCAGCACCGACGTCCCGAGCCGGACACGTTCGGTCGACGACCCGAGCCAGGCGAGCGGGGTGTAGGCGTCGGATCCCCAGGCCTCGGCGGTGAAGATGCTGTCGAAGCCGGAGGCCTCGGCCGCGGCGACGATCTCGGCGTGATGGGTGGGCGGTTGCGCACCCCAGTAGCCCAGTTGCAGACCGAGTTTCACTGGCTGACCCCCTCGGATTCGGCAGCGGCTTCGGCGGCGATCTGGTCGAACTGCGCGCCCATCGCGGCGGCGACGGCCTGCGCTCCCGACAGCGGGCGGACCATGACCATGAGGTCGTCGATCTTGCCGTCGTCGTTGACGTGGATGAAGTCGCAGCCGGTGATCTTCTTGCCGCCGACCACCGCCTCGAAGACGAGCGCCGAGTCGTGTCCGCCGGCGTCGTTGATCTCTCGGATGTAGCGGAAGTCTTCGAAGACCCGCAGCACGCCCCGCAGGATGGCCGATGTGATGGCCTTGCCCGGATACGGCTTGAACGCGACCGGACTGGTGAAGACCACATCATCGGCGAGCAGCGCCCTCATCGCCTGCTCGTCACGCGCCTCGACGGCCTCTCGGAACTGCTTCATGCGTCGACCTCCCTGTCGATGATCCTGCGTCGACGCTAGTGGATGCCGGGCCGGTCGCGGACGGAAGGCGAGGAGCCAGCAGGACGACCAGCGCCGCCGCCAGCATTGCGATACCCACCCAACCGATCGCGGTGATGGATTCCGACAGCACTCCGACGGCCAGCGCGGTCGCGACGGCAGGCTCGATCAGGGTGATGGTGGTGGCGGTCGAACTGTCGATCCGACCGAGTCCTCGACTGAACAGCACGTACCCGAGGAACTGCGGAACCAGGACGAGGTAGGCGAGAACGCCGAGGGTCTCGGGGTGCGCGATCACGGCCGGTACCCCGACCGCGACGACCGGCAGTAGGAACACCCCGCCCAAGCCCATGACCGTCCCGGCCGCGGCGCCGCGCGGCACCGACCTGTTCATGAGCCGACGCATCGCCCACGACAACCCGGCGTAGGTGATACCCGCGAGCAGGCCGAGGCCGACACCGAGCGCCGACGACGAACTTCCGCCGAGTGCGTCCGCATGCGACGACTCGCTGCGCGACACGGCCAACGCCGCACTGCCGACGATGCCGAGCGCGCACGCGATGGTCCACCGCAGGGTGAGCTTCCGCCCGTCGGCCACCCGCTCGATTACCGCGGACACCAGCGGAGCCGACGCCAACGACACGACGGTTCCGAGCGCGACGCCGCCGACGCGCATGGACCCGAAGAAGCAGAGGGGGTAGATCAGCACACAGATCCCACCGAGAAGCGCGACCCGCCACTGTGCCGTCACCGACGACCACGCGTCTCGAATCCCGCGGGTGTTGACCGCGGCCTGCAACAGGCCGCCGCCGCACATGGCCACGGCGCCGACGGTCACGGCACTGAGCTCGGGCGCCATCGCCGCGGCGGTACCCGAGGTGCCCCACAGGATCGCGGTGAGGGCGACCGCCAGCATCCCGATGCGTTCGGTCCGACGGGACTCGCTCATCCGTGGGTGCCGACCGGCGACGCCGGATGGGGGTGTCGCGCATAGAACTCGAGGTGCCGACGTGCCGCGTCGTCCCACGTAAGAGATGCGGCCAGGCTACGGCCCGACACGATTCGGTCGGGGTCCGGGACGAGGGAGGCGTCGAGGGCGTCGGCCAGTTCGGCGACGGTCGAGGCGTAGGCGACCGTCTCGCCGAACACCTCACGCAGGATGGGGAGGTCTCGCGCGACGACGGGACGCCCCGCGGCGAGGGCTTCCATCGCGGCCAGGCCAAAGCCCTCCTTCACCGATGGGAACGCGAACACCCGGCAGGCGGCGACCAGTGCCGGCAGCTCGTCGTCGGGCACATTCCCGAGCACGATCGGTTCGACGTCGAGTTCGGCTCGCCGACGGTCGAAGTCGGCACGGTAGTCGCGGTAGTCGAACAGGGTCTCGCCGCCCGCGAAGACGAGCTTCAGTGCTGGGTGCCGTTCGCGCAGTACGGCATATGCCTCCAGAAGGTCGATGCTGCCCTTGCGCGGTTCGATCCCCCCGACGGCGAGCACGTAGTCGCCCAGCTGATCCGACCAGTGTCGTCGTGCCTCGAGAGACTCGGGGGAGTCCGACGCCGCGCTCGCGAAGCGTTCGTATGCAACGCCATTCGGGATCACCGTCGGATGCAAGTCCCAAACCTGTTCGACTTCGTCGGCCACCGCACGCGACACACAGATGCGGGCGTAGGGGTTGACGACGGCCTTCTCGTGACAGTCGACGAGGATCGGCGTCGTGAACTGGTCGAGATGGTGGATCGTGCGGATGCACGTCCCGACGGCGTTGGCGCTGATGCAGTCCTGGGCGTGCACGATGTCGAAGTCGGTCGGGTCGAAGGCGGCCCGCAGGGTGTCGATGGACCGCACGATGCGCTCGGTGATCGTCTCGTTCTCCCGGTCGGGGAACGGGACGAGCCGCACCCGCACAGCCGGATCCACCGCGCGGAAGAAGCCCTCGTCGCCACCGCGAGCGAGCGACCACACCGTGACGTCGGCGCCGCGCCGGGCCATCGCCTCGGCCAGATTCAACGTATGGACTACGCCGCCACGGGGTTTCGTCGAATAGGTGAGCAGAGCGACACGCAGCGGCGGACTTGTCGTGCCGGTCACCGCTGGTCCGCCGATGTCGTCGACCGGTAGGTGTCCGGCCGGAGTTCCGCGAGGTGACTCAGGACGCGGCGCGCCCGGTCGACTTCGGCATCGACATCGACTGTCACCGTAGCCATTCCGCCTTTCGATCGGGTGGTCGCCAGAATGTCACCGCCGGGTCCGACGACCTTCGCCTGACCGAGGAAGCGCAGCGAGCCCATGACCCCGGTCTGGTTCGACGACACGACGAACACCTGGTTCTCCGCGGCGCGGGCGCAGTCGTAGAGGTCGAACAGGCGGGACTGGCGGTCGGCGGGCAGGCGTGCGGCGCGATCGGTGACGCTGGCGGGCCACGCGGACAGCGCCGCGATGATCCGCGCGCCGTCGAGCGCAAGCGTGCGCGCCGACTCCGGGAACGTCTTGTCGTAGTCGATCAGCATGCCCAGACGGCCGACCGGGGTGTCGAAGGAGCCGAACTGATCGCCCGCCGCGTAGGCGAGCGCCTCGCCGGCGGGTTGATGGACCTTGCGGTGCGTGCCGAGGACACCGTCTCCCGTGACACAGACGGCCGTGTTGAACCGCTGGTCGTCGACCGCTTCGGTGTACCCGATGCACACGGTCATGTCACCGGCGGCGGCCGCGATGGCTGCGAGTTCCGGACCGTCCGGTTGCAGCGCCGGCGGCAGTTCGGCCGGGTCGGGTTGTCGAAGATCGCCGAGGTATCCGCCCAGTGAGGCGTCGGGGAACACGAGGAGGTCGACGCCGTCGCGCGCCGCGGATTCGACGATGCCGACCGCTTTGGCGACACCGCGTTCCACGTCGCGTCCGAAGTGCGCGGCGAGGGCTCCGAGGGTGACCGTCCTCATGGGCGAAGGGTACCGGTCGGATCCGTCGGCCGGCCGGGTCGCCGGGGATTCATGCGACGCCCAGTCCGGTGACCGTCGACGCGACGGCGACAGTCGTCTCGCCGTCGGGCCACCGCAGCCGCACGCCGGGTTGGGCGGTCAGCCGGCCGCAATCGGCGGTCGTCACCGGCTCGGGTGCAGGGACGTCGCGTCGAGCACCCGCCCGGTCGGTGCTGAGCATGGCATAACCGGGGAAGCAGGTGAGCCACGCACCCATCGACGCGTCGTCGGGCCGCGGCACTGCTGTCACGTCCACCTCTGCACCGGTTCCCGACGCTTCGGCGAGCATGCCGAGCGTGCCGACGATCCCGGCCATGCTGACGTCTTTGGCCGACTCTGGGCGAACGTTCGCGAGGTGTGATGCCATGGCGCACAGTTCGTCACTGCTGCGTGAACTCGTCGAGTCCCACTGACGGTCGTGATAGCCGGGTCGCCAGGAGCCGCCGAGGTCGGCGTGCAGGGTGACGGTGTCGCCGACCCGGCCACCGCCGGCGGGCAGGGGACTGGGCGTCGTGCCCAGCGCAGTCACCGACAGAGCCGACGGCACACCCACCTGGGTGTGACCGCCGAGCACGGGTGTCCGCCACGCCGCTGCGGCCGAGCTGATCCCGCGGATGATGCGGGTGAGATGCGACGTCGTGGGCGCGCCGACGGCGTCGAGCAGGCCGAGCGGTCGGGCACCCATCGCGCTGAGGTCGTTGAGGTTGACGAGCACCGAACACCAACCGGCCCACTCGGGATCGCGTTCGATCATCGACGGGATGATCGCGTCACAGGCCGCGATCACGTCGGTGCCGGGCAGCGGTACGCCGTCGTCGCCACGGAATCCAGCAGCTCCGAGACCGCCCGGTTGGTCTGCGAACGGCGCGAGTGCCTCGGCGAGAACTGCTTTCGTCCCGTCGACTGTGCGTTGAATTCGGTTGAGTGGGTAGCCCATCTCCCGATGCGACCGCTCATTGATCACCGGGCCTGACCCGCGGTCCTGCCAGCCGAGCCTCGAGAACCTCGGTACGTACCGATCCTGGACGGTGGCGTCGAACCGCAGAGCACCCAGTTGTTCGACGTGTGCGCACGCCGCCCGCACGAGTGCCGGCCCGATCCCGGCTGCGTGGCCCGGATCGCCGACGACGAGTCGGGAGCCGAACCACCATCCGATGTCGGTATGCGCGGACCCCGCCCACGGCGTGGGGGCGATTCGCACGCCCCCCGCAATCGTCCCGTCGGGCAGCGTCGCGACGAGGACGGTGGTGCGCGGGTCGTTGTCGATGTCGTCGAGGTCGGTGTGGTCGAAAAGCGCCTGCCGGTCGACGAATTCGCGGTGCCGCAGCGCGCGATACGCCGCATGTTCCCGCGGGCTGTCCGCAACGGTGATCAGGAACTCCGACCGCGGCGTCGTGCGCGGCAGCCCCGACAGGATCGACAGCTCGCCCCGTGACAGCACGTCAGCCTCCGACCGTCGGCAGGACACTACAGGCACCGCAGGCCGCGCATCCCGCTCGCTGGTCCGACCCGGACATCCCGATGAAACTCAGATGACCGGCCACCTCGCGAGTGATCTTCTCGACGATCGTGGGGTCAGGTGCCGGCGCGTTGTCGACGTCGACGGCAAGAGTCCCCGCGTGGCGCCGGAACGGCACGATAAAGGGGTATACGCCCATGTCGGCGAGTTCTTTGGCGCCGGCGATCATCTCGTCGGTGTCCTCGCCGAGTCCGACCAGCAAATAGGTCGACACCTGGTTGCGGCCGAACACCCGGACCGCCTCGGCCCACGCCGCCCGGTACTCCGACATCGGTACCGTCGACTTGCCCGGCATCCAGCGACGCCGCACCTCGTCGTCGAGGGATTCGACGTGGATGCCGATGGCGTCCGCACCGGCCTCGCGGAGTTCGGTCAGGACGGTCAGATCGGCGGGCGGTTCGCACTGGACCTGGATCGGTAGTTCGGGCACCGCCGCCTTGATCGCCCGGACGCACCGGGCGAGGTGACGGGCTCCGCGATCGCGCCCACCACTGGTACCGGTCGTCATGACCATGTTGGTGACGCCGTCGAGATCGACGGCCGCACGGGCGACTTCGGCGAGTTGCTCGGGCTTCTTCACCGCGATCGTCGAGCCGGACTTCAGCGACTCCTCGATCGAACAGAACCGGCACCGCTGGTCCTCGGCGTACCGGATGCAGGTCTGCAGGACAGTTGTCGCCAGCACGTTGCGTCCGTGTAGGCGGGCGATCTTCTCGTAGGTCACCCCGTCCGCGGTCTGCAGGTCGTAGAACCGGGGACGTCCGATCGCGCTGACCTCGACACCGATGTCGACCCCGTCGTACAGCACGCGACCACCGTCGAAGACGAACGGACTCTGCGGGTTCCGCGGGATCGCGGCATGCAACCCGTCGACCATGAGGTGCCCGTCGTCGCTGGGTCCCGCGCCGCCGCTGCGCTGCACCGGCGGCTCCCCGCGAATACCGAGCAACGCCAGGTCAACTCGTGTGGATACCGTCATGGGTACTCCTTAGAAGAATGAACTATGTGCTCGACGGTGAGCGCTTCTTGCTGGTTGAGCCGACTCCGAGCGAAGCGAGGCGTCGTGTCGAAACCACCTGGTGACCCGCCCCGCTGGTTGACCCGACACCCGACCCCCCGCTGGTTGAGCCGACTCCGAGCGGAGCGAGGCGTCGTGTCGAAGCCACCAGGTGACCCGACCTCGAAAGCCCAACCCTCGAAGCCCACAGAAACCCCAACCCTACTGCGCAACAACCAATTGCGCGCGTCCACCACGAACCGATCCAACAACATGCGCAGCCACATACCTCGCGTCGCGGTCGATACCGAGAAACCGCCCCGACCCCCACGTATGCATCCACGGCAACCCCACGAAGCTGAGCCCGGGGACTTCGGTGATCCCGCGCGTCTGCATCGGCCGGCCACCGCCGTCGAAGGCGCTGGCCTCGATCCACCGATAGTCGGGTCGGTAGCCGATGGCCCAGATGATCGAGGTGACGCCTTCGGCCGCGAGATCGAGTTCGGTCGGATCGACCTCGGGCGCCCACACCGGTTCGTACCGCGATGCCTCCGGCGCCTCGATACCCAGTTTCTCGATGTGTCGGTCGATGTCACCGCAGATCGAGTTGTACACGGCGTCGGCCCGGTCGAGGGCGGCCGTCAGCGTCGGCGCGAACCGCAGCGTCGAGTCCTTACCGTCGCTGAGCACGCCGTACAGCTTCATCCCCTCGACGGCAAAGCGCCGGAGGTCGATGTCGCGGCCGCCGTCGCGGCCGGTGACGTAGTGATTCGTCTTCTCCTGCGCGGCACGGCCACCGGGGTACTCCTGGGTCGGTGTGTCGTAGAGACCCATGTCCGACAGCCACGTCATGCAGTCGCGGCCGCGATAGAACCGAGCGACTCTCGGCGCGTTGCCGATCGCGAGATGCACCTGCCGGCCGGCGAGGTGCAAGTCCTCGGCAATCTGCGTGCCCGACTGTCCCGACCCGACGACCAGAACCGCACCGTCGGGTAGTTGCTCGGGGTTGAAGTACTCCTCGGAGTGCACCTGGTGCACGGCCGGATCCAACGACGATGCGAACGGTGGCACCACCGGCAGGGGATACCCGCCGGTTGCGATGACGGCCTGGTCGCAGGTGAGCGACCGCATTCCGTCGGGGCCGTCGAGGGTCAGCTCGAACCGATCACCGGACAGACGTTGCAGACGAGTGACTTTCGTGTGCTCGACCAACGGTGGCTCAAAGGTCTTGAGCCACCCGTGCAGCCACTCCACGACCTCGTCGCGCGTCATGAATCCGTCCGGGTCCGGACCGTCGTAGGAGTACCCGGGGAGCTTGCAATGCCAGTTGGGCGTCACCAGCGTGAAGTTGTCCCACCGCTTGTCGGCCCACGCATGAACCGCGGTGTCGGCCTCGACGACGAGATGTTCGACGCCCGCCTGCCTCAGGTACCAGCTGACCGAGAGGCCGGCTTGTCCGCCGCCGATGACGACGACCGGCACATGTGCGTTCATGACAGCTCCTCGCTGCTGGTTGAAGCGCTACCACCGCTGGTTGAGCCGGGCCGGAGCGAAGCGGCGACCGCGCCCCCTCCGCTGGTTGAGCCGGGCCGGAGCGTAGCGACGCCCCGTGTCGAAGCCACTTCCGCACCCGGCAACGGCGGGTACATCGACACCACCTCGACCTCAGCGGTATCAGCATGCCGAGACGCGTCGATGGCGATCTCCTCCGCCGACGCCGCTGCCGAGGTACAGGCGAACCCGTGCTTGGCACGGACACGCGCGCTGGCCTCGTCGAGCGCGGTGGTGGCCCGCGACCGGAAGTCGTCGACGCGGTACGTACCCGGCGCGAGGTGGTCGTGCAGTACGAGGCTGGGGGAGTAGTACTGGCGAAGCAGGCCGTCGGGCCAGCGCACCTGGACGGTCATCTCAGGCATGGGCGAGGTCCCGCCATGCGAAGGCCGCCGCGGCATCGGGATCGGTGTCCGCCTCGACGAGCATCCCGTACACCTCGGGCCGACGGTCCCTCAGATGGAACATGCCGGCCCGCATGGCGGTGAAGCTCTCCGCGATGTCCACCTCGGCGACGGCCAGGCCGCTCCCGAGAAGTGTTGTGTCGAGGATGTTCCCACCGGGATCGACGATCTTGGCATTGCCGACGTAGCGCAGCGACCCGAAGGTACCGCTCTGATTGGCCGCGACCCAGAACACCTGATTCTCCAGCGCACGGGCGGTGTCGAAGAGGTTGAACCGGTAGGTCCAGCGGTCTTCTTGCAGGTTCTCCGCCGTCGCGGTGCGGGCCGCCGGCCAGGCGGACAGGCTGGCGATGATCTCGGCTCCCTTGAGCGCCATGATCCGGGCAGCCTCGGGAAACGCCTTGTCGTAACAGATCTGGAGGCCGATCCGGCCGACGGGCGTGTCGAAGACGTCGTAGCCGGTGCCCGACGAGTACGACATGTTCTCGCCGAGCGGCTGATGCACCTTGCGGTAGCTGCCGTAGATGGTGTTGCCGTCGAGGACGGCGGCAGCGTTGTAGCGGGTCTCGCCGTCCTCGCCGAGTTCACAGAACCCGATCGCCACCACTAGATCTCCAACGATGGACTGCACCCGAGCGATCTCGGGACCGTCGAGGGAGATCGCCGGCGGCAACGATCGGGCGCTGTTCTTCTGGGTGTCGCCGTGGTTGCCCAGGGACGACAGGTATCCGCCGATCGCCGCCTCCGGGAACACCAGGAAGTCGACGCCCCGCGTCCGTGCTTCGGCGACGTACTGTTCAATCGTCGCGTAGTTCTGCTCGAGATCGCGGGTGAAGTTCGCCGCGACGGTTCCGATGGTGGTCATGTGATTCCCAAAGTTGGTGATATTCCGCTGGTTGAGCAGGCGAGGAGCGTAGCGACGAGCCGTGTCGAAACCACTCCCGCCCAACATTTCTGGACCGAGCTCAGACCATGTAGGTCGAGTTGATGATCGCGCCCTTGCGTGCGTAGTGGATGAGTGCGTCCTGGACGTCGAGCGGGTGTGCCGGGATGACGCCTTCGATCAGGTCCTCTTCACGTCCGCCGTGTAGCGCGAGACCGAAGCGGCAGCAGAACACGGTGCCGCCTTCGGAGATGAAGGTCTCGAGCGAGTTGTTGATGTTCTGCTCGCCCGGGAATCCGGAGTCGCCCGTCGTCGGGAAGCCGCGTGTGGCAAGGCAATTGATGGCACCAGGTCCGTAGAAGTACATTGCCGACTCGAAACCCTTGCGGAGCGCGCGAGTGGCCTGCAGGACGGCGACGAACGACACCGACGACTCGTGGGCGATGCCGTGCACGAGCGTGAAGTACGACTCACCGTTCTCGGCCTGGTAGTCCGGGAAGATCTTGGTTCCGCCATAGATGTTAGAGCCCTTGGGAAGTGAGGGGTGTGGGATCTCCGCCAACGACGCGGCGATGTTCTCGGTGATGGTTTCGTCGAAAGAAGGCACAGGAACTCCTGGGATGGCGAGACGAGACATTGTCTGTGAGTGATCGGCCGCATGGCGGCTCGACGTGCGGGGGTGGATCGGGCATCATTGCCCTCAGTGGTTCGACCGGAGATCCGGTCTCATCGAGTAGCTATTGCTTGCTACGACACACAGTTCACTCGCCATCGATTACCGAATGGTTTCCGGCGGAATAAAGAAAACCCGGATTCGCGTAACACGACCCTGGTCGGTCGACCGACTCGACCAGACATGCCCGCGACATGAAAAATCCGACGAACCGGTCGGGTCGGGGGTCTGACCGGTTCGTCGGACAAGAGCCAGTGTATCCCTCGCCCCTGACGACGGTCCATCGAGGTATCCGCAATTCTGTGACCTGTCGGATTGCAGATACTTCAGCGGTCTCGCTCCCTGACGCGCGAGGAGCGAAGGCGATCCCTATGGGCTCCCTGAGGCGAGACGCGGGGAGCGAAGGCGACCCCCCTTGCTCCCTGAGGAGGCCCGGAGCTTGCGGAGGGCCGTCACGAAGGGTCCCCGCAACCAGGCCACCACACCTCCGCGCGCCGCACTCGCCATCGCCCGCGACACGTAGCAACCTTGTTCACATGCTCACCGCGGTTCTGTACGGCCTCGCAACTGCCATTCCCATCGCGGTCGGCGCGGCGATCGGTCTGCGCTGGAACCTGCCGAATCCGATCCTGGCGACGCTGATGGCGTTCGGTGCGGGCACGATGATCGCGGCCGTCTCGACCGAACTGTTCGAACCCGCCTTCACCCAGGCCGGCGCGGGGGTGGCGGCGCTCGCCTTGTTCTCCGGGACCGCGGTCTACGTCGTGGCCAACCGGCTGGTCGAGACCAAGCTCGGGTCGTCGGCGATCGGTCCCGCCCTCATGATCGGCGTCTTCCTCGACGGCGTGCCGGAGAACACCGCGCTCGGCGTCTCACTGACCGCGGGCGGCTCGCTCGTGCTGGTGGTGGCGATTGCCGTCGGTAACGTCCCGGAAGCGGTGAGCGGCGCGTCGTTGATGCGCCGCGAGCACGACGCCTCCGGCCGCTCGGCGCGCGCGATGTGGACGTTCACCGCCGTCGTCCTGGTCGCGGTCACGGTGGGCGGTTACGCGATGGCCGACGCCATCCCTGCGACCGCGATCAGCGTCGTCCAGGCATTCGCCGGCGGCGCAACGCTGGGTGTCCTCGCCAACTCGCTGATGCCGGAGGCGTACCGCGAAGGCGGCTGGTGGGTCGGTCTCGCGACCGCGGGCGGATTCCTCCTCGCCTTCGTCCTCGGCTAGCCGCTTTTATCGCTCCCTGAGGAGGCCCGGAGCTTGCGGAGGGCCGTCACGAAGGGTCCCGCCCAAACACACAGCCCACCCACTCAGTGCGTCTGAGCAGCCTCCGGGTCTCCTTCGACATGCCCATCCGCCAACTCCGACAACGCCCGGAACACGCGTTTCGACGCCTCGGCCCACGGCATGAGGATGGGGAAGACGTGGAACATGCCGGGTTCTTCGATGGCGTGGGTGGTCACGTCCGACGCCTCGAGCCGTGCCGCGAAGTCGCGTATGCCGTCGCGGAACATCTCGCTGCCGCCCCAGCACACGAACGTCGGCGGGAACCACGACGGATCGGGTTCGCCGTTGATAGGCGACACCCGTGCGTCGTTCGGCTGGACGCCGTGCAGGTAGGGCGTGACTGGGATGCTCCACGGGAGGATGTCGTAGGGCGCGTTGTCGGTGATCGACGGGTGGTCGAGGTCGAGGTCGATCTCGGGGGAGAACAGTGCGAGTGCGCCCGGCCGCGGGAGGTCGTGATCCCGAAGGTAGGCCACCAGCGACGCCGCGAGTCCACCGCCACCGGAATCACCGGCGACGATGATGTGCTCCGGGTCGACGCCGCGGCCGAGAAGTCCGCGATAGACGTCGGCGGCGTCGTGAACGCCTGCGGGGAACGGGAATTCAGGCGCCATCCGATAGTCGGCGATGAACACCTCGTGCCCCGAGATCCGCACGAGCGACGACGCGAACGCCGAGTACATCATCGGCGACGTACCGATGTACCCGCCGCCGTGGAGGTACAAGATGGTGGCGCCGATCTCCTGCTTGTCGTCACAATCGTCGACGAACGCGTCGGAACTCGCCTTGGCGCGACACCACAGCCCGGGCACGCCGCCGACGATGTCGTCGGTGAGTTCGACACCGTCGGTCAACTCGACGAAGGGTGGCATCACGACGCGGCACAGATCGTCGAGGATCTTCTCCATCGACCGGAACTCCTCGATCGGCAGTCCCATCGAGTAGCCCATGAACGCGCGGATGGTCTGGCGGGTGACGGACTGGCCGAGGTTGTCGAGCAGCCCGGACGGACCCGCCCACGGCTTGCGGAACGGCACCCGCGCGAGGCCGTTGATCATGCTCTGCGCGAGTCCGACGACGGTCAGCGCGGTCACCGGCGCCGACGCGGTCTGGACCTCCGGACGATCAGCCATCACCATGCCGCTTAGGGTAACGAGAGTGTCGATGCGCGGCTGGACACGCGACCCACCGGGTGGGGCGGCGGCCGCTGGGCGTGGCAGACTACCCGGGTCCTCTAGTCCCCGAGATCCCCGTGAGGCGGCGATGGAGTTCTCAGCCTTCCCGGCTCCGGTCGAGGCCCACGGCGCGTCGAGCGGCGCCGAGTCCGTGCAGCTCACGCTGGCCGACGCGTGGGAATCGAACCGCTCGATCCAGAAGTCGGCGGTGGGACGACTCTTCGCGGCCACCAACTCGGCCCTCTACGTCACCTTGATGGAACGGCACCTCGACTACGGCATTAAACTGTCGGAGACCGAGCTGACGGTGCGCCTGGACCGCGATCTCGCCGACCTCGACCTCCCCGATCAGGCCACCGGCCTCGAACTGGTCAAACTCTGGGCCCGGCAGGGCTGGCTGCACCGCGTCACCGACACCTCCGACCCGCACGCTCCCAACCTGTGCCATCTGACCAGCGAGGCGCGGTCGGTCTTGGACTTCATGCGGCGGCAGCGTCGTGAGGATTCGATCGCCACCGGCGGCTCCATCACCGGTATCGCCGCCGAGCTTCGACGCGTCGCGGGTCAGGTCAGCAACGATCCCGACCAGATCCGTTCGGAGATCGAGGCGCAGATGTCCGACCTCGACGCCGAGCTCGCCGACCTCGACGCCGGCCGACGCCCCCCGGTCGACCTGCGCGTCGCCGAGGACGCCGCCCGCACCATCGGCTACCAGATGGAGCAGATCATCTCCGACATCGGCCAGTACGGCACGATGCTCGACCGCATCACCACCGCACTGCTCGACGACCCCGGCGACTCCGACCTCGCCTACCGCGACCGCCAACGGCAGCTCTTCGACGACTACGAGGCGCTCCTCGACTCGCCGCAGTCCGCGTCGTACCAAGCGTTCTCGCACCTGATCCAGGATCCGGAGCGGCGCGCCCGCCTGAAGTCCGACATCGAGACCATCATCGCCAGCTTCCCGACCATGGACGCGGGCCTGCGGTCGGTGATGGACAACTTCTTCGGCCTGGTGACCCAGCAGATGGCTGAGGTCGGGCGCATCCGGCAGCGGTGTGCGCGCCGTATCCGACGCTTCGTCGCGTCCGGCACGCTCGAGCAGAGCCGCGGCCTCGCCCGCCAGCTCAACGACGCCCTGGCCACCGCCAACGAGTTGCTCAAGACGTCGCTCGCGGACCGTCGCATCGGCTACGAGCTGCCCCTGGCCGCGCCGACGGTGAACTCGATCGGCCGACTCGCCTTCGAGATCCGCGAACACGTACCCCCCGCGCCGGCGCTCCCGGCCACCCTCGACGCCGATCTCACGTCGTTCGCCTCGCTGTCGGGCCAGGTCGACACGACCGAGCTCACCGACACCGTCAATGCCGCGGTCGCCACCGGACCCGTCGCCCTCGCCGACGTCATCGACGGACTCGAGGAGCCGTACCTCGCGCACGTCATCGTCCTGTGGTCGTGGGCCTCGAAACAGCAAGCGGCAGGGGAGAAGGTACCGATGACCACCGTCCGCTTCCGGTCCCTCATCGGCGACGACCACGCCATCGAAGTGCCCGACCTGACCTTCACCGAACCGATTCCGACTGCGGAGGTCGACGCCGAATGACCACCACCGATGACACCGATCCGTCGCTCCCTGAGGTGCGAGCGCAGCGAGCCACGAAGGGCGACCCTGCTTCTGAGACCGACGCCGATTCTCTGCCCCCTGAGGTGCGAGCGGACGCCCCTCTGCCCCCTGAGGTGCGAGCCGACGACCCCGTGCTCCCTGAGGTGCGAGCGAAGCGAGCCACGAAGGGCGACCCTAAGTCCGACGTTGCGACCAGCGCCCCCAAGGGCACCCCCGAAGAATTCGCCGGCTTCGACGACCTGCCCACCGTCGCGAACCGCGCGGCGACCCACACGCCGAACGCACCGCGCTTCGACGGCGACGTCAGCGAGCTGCCCGACCGCGCGTGCTGGGCGCTGCAGAACCTGTTGACCCGCCGCTACATCAGCGGTGACCGGCAGCCGCAGCTGTGGTCGTGGGTGGCCGAATACCAGGACGTGCTGCGGGGACGCCTCTCCGAACTCGACCTCCGGCTGCGCATCGTCGACGAACTACAGGTCGCCTTCGTCGAGCAGGCCGGTTACGACTCCCGCTGGGGCCGAAAGATCCTCAAGCGCGAGACGATTCACACCTACGACGCCATCCTGGCGTTGCACCTGGCCAAGTACGTGCGCGCCGCTCGCGACGAGCCGGTCCTGATCACCCGTGAGGAGATCCACGAGCTGTTCGCCGGCGTCACCAACACCATCGACCGCGACCTCGCGCTTTTCGACAAGCGCATCGAACGCGCCCTCGACAAGATGGAGGAGCTCGAGTTCCTGCGCAAGCAGCGCGACGACGCTGACACCTTCATCGTCAGCCCGGTCATCTCCGCGGTGATGACGGCGTCGGTGATCACCGATCTGCAAAGGCAATTCGAGCAGTTCATCGGTTCCGGTGACACCGGCGAAGTGCCCCCGGAGGACCTCGCCGACGAGCCTGCGGAACGCGACGACGACGCTGCCGACCTCGACAATGCGTACGGCGAGAACGACGAAGGAGACGACTGGTGAGCGGGCAGGTCGACCAGTACCACCTGTCCCGGTTGCAGCTGATCAACTGGGGCGTGTTCGATGGGTATCATTCGATCCCGTTCAGTCCCAACGGTTCTCTGATCACCGGGTCGTCGGGTAGCGGTAAGTCGTCGTTGCTCGACGCGATCTCGCTGGCGTTCCTGCCGGATCATCGCCGCAACTTCAACGCCTCCGGAGATGCGACGGCGGCCGGATCCTCCAGCGGCAAACGCACAGTGGGCAAGTACGTGCGCGGCGCTTGGGGTGAGCGACGCGACGGCGCCAACGCCCACCGCGAGATCATGTACCTGCGTGGCACCGGCCCGGCGTGGGCCGCCATCGCGGTCACGTACACCTCGAGCTCCGGCGAGGCCATCACCGGCCTGGTGCTGAAATGGCTTGCCGCGGGCAAGATGACCGACGCGCACAGCTCGTACTTCATCTACGACGGCGACGCCGACATCGTCGAGGCCTGCAACGAGTGGGCCGCCAACAATTACAACTCGGCCAAGTTCCGCGACCGCGGCTGGCGTGGCGGCCCCGGCGAGGGCAAGTACCTCTCGACGCTGTACTCGCTCATCGGCATCCGCGGCTCCGACGCCGCGCAGCAGCTCCTCGGAAAAGCCAAGTCGCTCAAGAGTGTCGGCGGGCTCGCGCAGTTCGTGCGGGAGTTCATGCTCGACGCCCCGACCAGCATCGTCGGGATCGCCGACGCCCTCGACCAGATCGACCCGCTCGTCGAAGCGCGCGAACTGCTCGACGTCGCGCGCCGCAAGCGCACCATCCTCGGCAATATCGAGGAGGTGCACGAGCGGTACGCGGGGGAGGCGGCGACCTTCTCCGTCCTCGACACCATCGACAACACCACCATCCGCAGCTACGTCAACAACCTGCGGATCCACAACGCCCAGCCCGAGGTCGCCGACCTCGACGACCAGATCACCCGCCTCGACGGCGATCTCGCCGCGCTGACCACCCAGCACGACCAGCTCCGCCAGGACCACAGCCTGCTGCTGTCCCGGATCGCCACCTCCACCGGCGATCTGGCCCCGCTGCGCGAACAGCTCGGCGGCGCACAGAAACTCAGCACCGAGGTCACCGCCCGACGCAACGCCTACGAGGACAAGGTCTCCGCACTCGGCTTCACCCCGCCCACTCGGGCCGAGGGCTTCTGGCTCCTGCGCGAGGAACTCACCGAAGAAGCCGCCAAGATCGACGGCCAACTCGACGCCGGTCGCGCCCACTACGCCGAGGCGCTGGCCAGCGAGGTCGCCGCGCGCACCCGCCGTGACGCCGCGATGGAGGAACTCGGCCGCGTCGAGAACGCCGGCTCCGCACTCCCGCGCACCGAACACGAGATGCGCCGCGCCATCGCCCACGGACTCCAGATCGACGAGTCCGAACTGAAGTACGTCGCCGAACTCGTCGAACTCGACCCCGACGAAGAGCGCTGGCGCCTGGCCGTCGAGAAGGTCCTGCGGAACGTCGGCCTACGCCTGCTGGTACCCGACAAGCACTTCCGCGCCGCCCTGCGGTTCGTGAACTCGCACGACATGCGCGGCCGGATCCAGCTGCACCAAGCCGACTCTCGCCCGATGCCAGTTCTGGAACCGGGCACTCTGGCGTCGAAGTTACGTCCCGTCGATGCGTCGCACCCGTGCGCCGCCGAGGCGATGACGGTGCTGTCGAAGCTGGGCAACCACATGTGCGTCGACAGTCCCGGCGAGTTCTCCCAGCACGCCAAGGCCGTCACCGACCAGGGTCTGCGCAAGGACTCGGCGAAGCTCGCGGTCAAGGACGACCGCCAGCAGCTCCGCCGGTCGCAGTACATCTTCGTCGGCGACGTCGCGTCGAAGATCGCCGCGCTTCGCGACGAACTCGACTACGAGGAGCGGGCGTTCGAGGATGCCCGCCAGGACTGCGCCGAGCTCGACCGTGAGCGCAGCGCCAAGGAACGACGCCGCGACGCGTATCGCCGTGTGTGCGAGCAGTTCACGCAGTGGAACGAGATCGACGTCGACTCCGTCGATGACCGGGTCGACCAGCTCACCGACCAGTACGACCTGCTGATCGAGGAGAACCCCGACGTCGAGGCATTGCAGCGCAAGGCCGAGGACCTGTGGGAACAGGTACGCAACGCGATTTCGCAGGCCGCGCTGGTGAAGGACAAGATCGCCCGCCAGGACTCGCGGCGCACCCAGCTCCTGGACCTCATCGACCGGCTCAAGCCCGAGGACGTTCCCGCGCAGGCGGAGAAAACCCTCGACGGCTTCCGCGAGGACCTCTCGGCGACTCTCGACGTACTCAACCCCGAGCCGTACCGCCAGGAGATCGTCAAGGCCGCCAGTCGTGAGCGCGACCGCATGCGGTCGGATGCTCGACGTTCCCGTGATGAGCTGGCCCGCATCCTCGACACCTACGACGAGGAGTTCCCGGACGCCATCCCGAACGACAGCGACGACTTCGACGAACGTCTTCACGACTATGTCGCCGTCTGCCGCCGCATCGACGAGCGCGAGCTGCCCGCCGCCTACGAGCGGATGCGCCGGCTCATCACCGAGCAGGCTCCGGGTGCGATCCTCGGTCTGCACATGGCCGCCGACGCCGAGGAACGGCGCATCGTCGAGCAGATCGAGCGCGTCAACACCGGCCTCGGCGCGGTGGCATTCAACCGCGGTACACGCCTGCGGCTGCGTCCTGGCCGCAAGAAGCTCGCCGCGGTCGAGGAGCTGACCGAGAAGGCCCGCCAGATCTCCAACCGCGCCACCGCTGTCAGTTTCGGCGACGAGCAGGCCATCCTCGAGCAGTACTCCGACATCCTGCTGCTGCGCGAACGCCTCGCCGGCAACACTCCGGAGGACCGCCAGTGGACCCGCGACGCGCTCGACGTGCGCAACCGCTTCGACTTCTACTGCGAGGAGCACGACGCCGAGTCGGGGGAGACCATCCGCACCTACTCCAACGCCGGCGACAACTCCGGCGGCGAGCAGGAAAAGTTGATGGCGTTCTGCCTCGCTGGCGCGCTGAGCTTCAACCTGGCCAGCCCCCACGGCAACGACAACCGGCCGATCTTCGCCCAGCTGATGCTCGACGAGGCGTTCTCCAAGTCCGACCCGCAGTTCGCCCAGCAGGCGCTCTCAGCGTTCCGCAAGTTCGGGTTCCAGCTGATCATCGTGGCCACGGTCCAGAACACCAGCACCATTCAGCCGTACGTGGACAACGTGGTGATGGTGTCGAAGACGGAGGCTGGGCCTGATCTGCGGCCGGTTGCTATGGCTACGTCGACGGGGATCAAGGCGTTCTCGGAACTTCGGCGGTCGGGGAGTCAGTTGCCGGTGTAGCATTCGGTTGCGGCCATCACGGCGCCAGGGGTTCTCTGTACGTAGCCTCAGTGGCGATGGCGACGCCGGCGGTGCAAGTGCGGTGCAAGAATGCGGATTTCGGACTTCCGCCACGAATGCGATCCCTTTCGCAAAGATCTGCCAGGAGATCTGGGACACGCTCTGAAACTGCGGTGCATCTCCTTTGAAGCAGCCCCCTGCCTCGGTATGGTTCCCCCATGACGATTCGAGGTAATTTGCGTTGAGCAGTGGCATCGGAAACCCGATCCTGAACGGGCCCTACGACGCTCCCGATCGGCACTACCAGATCGGAACGTCAGGTCCGACCGGCGCGATCATCGATGGTCGACGACCGAGCGAATCTTTCATTCCGATTGCGGTGACCAGAAAGGGCAAGAGGGGGGCCGACGGCTCGGAGCAAGGAGGCTTCGACTTCGATCTCACTGGCGAGCGGCGCGAGAAGAACAGCCTGATCAATGACATTCGACGTGACGTGGAGAAGTGGCGAGCGAGTGGGCACTACGACGGCGTCACCCCCATCACGCGCAAGCTCCTGCAGCACTGGGCTGATCCTAACCGCGAGAACAGGGTAATCTTCGCTCAGCGTGAGGCCGCCGAGACCGCGATTTTTCTAACCGAGGTCGCCGGCAGGCACCCGTCTTACGCCGACTGGCGTAAGCGGCTGGAGCCGGAGAACGAGGTCCACAACGACGGGTTGCCACGGGCGGCCCTCAAGATGGCGACGGGCGCCGGCAAGACGATCGTGATGGCGATGCTGATCGCCTGGCAGACCCTTAACAAGGCGCAGTCACCGAACGACGCACGGTTTACCAACCGGTTCCTCATCGTCGCTCCTGGCATCACGATTCGCGACCGCCTCAACGTTCTGCTGCCCGAGACCGAAGGTAATTATTACGACCTGCGTAACCTGATCCCCTCTGACTTGAAGGGTGGCATGGCGAGCGCGCGCATCGTCATCACTAACTTTCATGCCTTCCAGCTCAAAGACGCCAAAGAAATCAAGGGCGTCGCTAAGAACACTCGTCTCCTGCTGAAGGGCAACAAGGCGAGCGACCCCTTCAAGGAGTCTCCGAAGGCGATGGTCAGCCGCGTGCTACGCGGTCTGGGCGTTACAGAGACCAGCAAAAACCAGCAGATCATGGTTCTCAACGACGAAGCGCACCACTGCTACGTCGCCAAGCCTATGTCGTCCGGCAAGGAGACCGGCGAGGAGAAGGAAGCCAACGAGAAGGCGGGCCTATGGTTCAACGGACTGCGCGCGATCGCGAAGTACGTGGGGATCAAGCAAATCTACGACCTTTCGGCGACTCCCTTCTACCTGTCTGGCTCGGGTTACGCGGAGGGCTACATCTTTCCGTGGGTTGTCAGCGACTTCTCGCTGATGGACGCCATCGAGTCCGGCATCGTCAAGGTGCCGAGAACTCCGGTCGACGACGACGCCGAGACCGAGCACGTTGTCTACCTTAAGCTCTGGGACTTCGTGGGCAAGGAGCTGCCGAAGAGGGCTGCCAAGGATGCGATCACTGATTGGGCGCCGCCGAAGGAACTCGAGGCTGCGCTACGGAGCCTGCATCGCTCCTACGAGAAGGCATTCAGGCACTGGGAAACGAACCTCAGGCATTACGGCGAGACTCCACCAGTCTTCATTGTCGTCTGCCCGAACACTGTCGTCAGCAAGCTCGTCTACACCTGGATAGCGGGAGAAGAGCTTGTCCAGAACGACGAGGTCATCGCCCACAAGACTGGCGAGCTTTCGCTTCTGAGTAACGTCGTTGACGGCCGCCCCTTGCCCAAGCCGCGCACGATCCTGATCGACTCCGCGCAGATTGAGTCCGGTGAAGCCATGAAGGCGGACTTCAAGCACGCTGTTGGTGCCGAGATTGCTCAGTTCAAGGCCGAGTACCGGAAGACCAATCCGGGTGCCGACGTCGAGAAGCTAACCGACGAGGATCTGCTGCGCGAAGTCATGAACACGGTGGGCAAGCCCGGCAAGCTGGGGGCCGACATCCGGTGCGTCGTCAGCGTCTCCATGCTCACAGAAGGTTGGGACGCTAACACCGTGACTCACATTCTGGGGGTGCGAGCGTTCAAGTCCCAGCTCCTCTGTGAGCAGGTAGTCGGCCGAGGCTTACGTCGTCGCTCCTACGAGGTGAGCGCCGAGACCGGCAGGTTCGAGCCCGAGTACGCGAACGTCTACGGAATTCCGTTCCAATTGGTGGCAGGGGAGCCTGCAGGAGGGGAGCCCGCCCCGCCAAAGCCCGCTGTCCACGTTCGCGCTGTTGAAGGACGCGAGCAACTGCGTATTGGCTTCCCGAAGCTCGACGGCTACCGCGTCGAGATCCCTGACGAGGACATCTACCCGGATTTCGACGAGGCACCCGAGTTTCCGATCGGCAAGGACACGGTCCCGTCGTGGGTCGAGCTGGGTGGTCTCGTCGGCCAGAAGGAACTCGAAGAGGGTGACCCGGCGATGTACCGAAAGCAGGAAGTCGCCTTCCGGCTTTCAAAGCGGATCCTCGACCAACACTTCACTCGCGCAGGTGACAAGCGGCCGTGGCTATTCCCTAAGCTCGTCGGCATCTGCTTGGAATGGATCGACAGGAAAGTCGTCGTCCATGATGGATACTCGCTGGGGTTCCTCGTGACCATTACTCAGGCTCAGATTCTTGCCGCCGAGCAAGTGTGGAACGCTATCCTCCGACTGCCCGGAAACCGTCGCGAGCGCTTGCGGCCGATGATCAACCGATTCGACCCGGAAGGGTCGACCGGTGACGTCGATTTCGTGACGCGAAAGCGAACCGTCCCAGTTGAAAAGTCCGAGGTCTCGCACGTGACGCTCGATGGGAACGGTCCCGAGGGGAACGCATGGGAGAAGCGGATGGCATCGATCCTCGAGGCTGACTCGAACGTCGCAGCGTTTGTCAAGAACGACCAGCTAGGACTTTCCATCCCGTACGTCCACAAGGGCCGCAGCCATTCCTACATCCCCGACTTCTTGGTCCGCCTGAAGCGCACGGATGATGACGTAGAGCGGACCCTGATCATCGAGATTTCCGGCAGTCAGAAGAGTCCCGGTCCGACGAACCAGAAGGCAGAGACTGCCAGAAATTCTTGGTGCGTGGCTGTCAACAATCACGGCGGATGGGGCCGCTGGGCCTACATCGAGATGACGGATCCCGACCAGTTCAAGAGAAGGCTGGTAGACGCGATCCAAAGCCTGTACGGCGACAAACCAATCATCGGCGATCCCGACCTTCTTGATTTCGCCGAAACGAACGCTGACACCTACACCTCAAGGAGCGCTCGTGGCGCGTAAGACCCCCAAGGGCCCGACCCCGATCGACTCGATCAAGCACGGCGAGACCCGCAAGAATATTCCCACCGTCGACGCCCAAGATTTCGTGACCCCCGAGATCGAGGCCATCCGCGAGGTCCGCTATCAGCGCGACGATACCCTCGACCCCCAGTTGGTCTGGCGAGGCAAATACCCGGACGACGACAAGGCTGACAACACCGACTCTGACCTTGTTGCGGATGCTCCACCGATCTACATCCAAGAGAAGATCGACCCGCGTGTACTGGTCGAGAACCTCCGCTGCACTACGGCTCGCCCCGAAGCTGAACCGGAACTGGCTCTCTTCGACACCTTCGACGGTCTGGACGAACTCGAGCAGGTGGACTTCTACCAGCATGAGGCGAAATGGTCCAACCGCATGATTCTGGGCGATAGCCTGCAGGTCATGGCGTCTCTCGCAGATCGCGAGCGCCTACGCGGCAAGGTGCAGATGGTCTACATCGATCCGCCGTATGGCATCAAGTTCGGTTCGAACTGGCAGGTCTCCGCGCGGAACAGGACAGTCCGCGATGGCAAGCTTGAGGATTCGGCGCGAGAGGCCGAGCAGATCAAGGCTTTCCGCGATACGTGGGAACTTGGCATCCACTCGTATCTGGGGTACTTGCGGGATAGGTTGATTGCGAGCAGAGATCTACTGACCTCGTCGGGGTCCTGCTTCGTGCAGATCGGTGACGACAACGTGCACTTGGTGCGTTCGTTGATGGACGAAGTATACGGAGCCGACAACTTCATCTCGCTGATCACGGTTCAGAAGACCGGTGGCGCCGGCAGTTTTGCGGGCGGTACGACTGCGCTTGCCGCAGTGAATGACTTCATCGTCTGGTATGCCAGGGACGCCGAGTCGATGAAATACCGCCAGCTGTTCAAGGTGAAGGGGAGCGCGGATCGTACGGCGGATGCGTACCGACTCATCCAGCAGTCGGACGGAACTGTGCGCGCCGCAACCAAAGAGGAGCTTGTCGATCCAAGCTCTAGGCTTGTGCAACTCACCATCATGACCTCGCAGACGACTCGTGTTGGCCAGACCACAGTCTTTCCTGTTGAGCTCGGGGGGACCACGTACCTGCCGTCCACCGGTGGGTGGAAGACCAACCGGGAAGGGATGGCGCGACTGAAGGCTGCGAAGCGCCTCGCACCTTCGGGCAAGACATTGCGGTACGTGCGCTACCTCGATGACTTCCCCGCGACGTACTTAACCAACCTCTGGACTGACACGTGGGCAGGCTTCGGCGATGACAAGTCCTATGTCGTGCAGACGGATGCGCGAATTGTAGAGCGCTGCATGTTGATGACGACTGACCCGGGTGATCTCGTGGTCGACCCCACGTGCGGGAGCGGTACCACGGCCGTGACCGCAGAGCAGTGGGGCCGTAGGTGGATCACGATGGATACCTCGCGTGTCGCGCTGGCACTCGCGCGACAGCGCGTCATGGGCGCTCGCTTTCCGTGGTACCTGCTTGCCGACAGTGAGGAGGGCCGACGCAAGGAGCATGAGTTGGGCCCCGTCGACGCCAACCGCGAGCGGGTTTCGAACGACATCCGGCACGGGTTCGTATACAACAGAGTGCCCCACATCATGCTTAAGTCCATCGCGAACAACCCGGACATTCGCGAGGGTATGTCTTTGGGCGAGGCGCAGGCCGCCATCCGCCGGCACGGTGAGTTTGAGCCGCTGTTTGACAGGCCGTTCGAGGACGCCAGGAAGGTCCGCGTAGCCGGCCCATTCACTGTTGAGTCACTCAGCCCGCACCGGGCTCTGTCGTTCGGTGATGCGCCGGAATCCATGTCCGAGAGAGATGCCGGCAGGGAAGCGGACGGTCCGAACTTTGAGCAGTCGATCCTCGAGAACCTCGCCAAAGCCGGCATCCAAAACGGCAAGCGGGCGGAGAAGCTGAAGTTCGAGACGTTCGAGACCTATGCGGGCCAGTACATCCAGGCCATCGGCCAGCAGATCTCGAACGGGGAACACGCCTCACCGAGTCGGATCGGTATAGCGATCGGGCCGCAGTACGGCACGGTCAGCGCAAAGTACGTGAAGGACGCCGCTCGGGAAGCTATCCGTGATGGCGACGTCGACTTGCTGTGCGTCCTTGGCTTCGCGTTCGATCCCCAGGTGACCAACGTGACGGAAGAGGACGGCTTCACAATCGAAGCTTCCGACGAGGGCTTCGCTCAGATCGAAGGAGCACGAAACGTCGGCCGGCTTCCAGTATTAATGGTCCGCATGAATGCCGATCTCCTCATGGGCGAGGAACTGAAGAAGACTGGATCGGGCAACCTATTCACCGTCTTTGGCGAGCCCGATATTGACCTGTGTTCTACGGACGAGGGGTACATCGTCGACCTTAAGGGGGTCGATATCTACGACCCCACGACGGGGGAGATCCGGAGCAACGACACCGGCCAAATCGCGCTCTGGATGATCGACACCGACTACAACGAGGAGTCGTTCTTTGTCCGGCACTGCTACTTCACGGGTGGCAACGATCCATACAAGCGACTCAAGACGGCTCTAAAGGCAGACATCGACCCTGACGCCTGGGAGTCCTTGTACAAGACTGTCTCGCGGCCCTTCGCCAAGCCCTCCAAGGGCAAGATCGCAGTCAAGGTCGTCAACGACTACGGCGACGAGGTCATGAAGGTGTTCGAGGTGTAGTACCGGCGGTGCTGATGTGGGCATGAGCGACAGTGAGGGGAAGTAGTGACAGAAGGTCTGACGACCACATACACGGCCGATCAGGTGGTCGCGATCGATACGCTCGACGAGCCCCTGCAGATCATCGCCTGCGCTGGTTCAGGCAAGACCCAGGTGATCTCCCAACGGATTGCGAGGATCTTGGGGCAGCCCGGAGTCGAACCGCGCAACATCATTGCCTTCACATTCACGGAGAAGGCAGCCGCCGAGCTGAAGGAGCGGGTGCTCGGCATCCTGCAGGAGGAGCGCGGCGAGGTCACCGGCCTCGCGGAGATGTACATCGGCACCATGCACGGGTACACGCTCGACCTCCTGCAGCGGCTAGTGCCCGACACGTTCAAGTACTCGGTACTGACCGAGATCACGGCACGACTTCTCGTCGACAAGTACAGCAAGCAGTCCGGACTCACCACCTGCCCCACAATCGGGACGAAGCAGAGTCATCTCAAGCGCTGGCAGAATTCCCGACTTTACCTGCAGGTCCTCGGCACGCTTCGAGAAGACGAGATCGATGAGTCTCTAATCCCAGCCGGGGTTCTGGATTCTCTTGACTCCTACGTCAAGCTGATATACGGGCAGGCCAACTTCGACTTCACTGCGATGATCGCGCTCGCGGTCGAACTTCTGGAGGTCGATCCTGACGAGGACGACAACGCCGAGGTCATCCAGCGGCACATTCGAGACGACATTAAGTATCTCGTCGTCGACGAGTACCAAGATGTCAACCCTTTGCAGGAGCGTCTGATCCGCGGGCTTGTCCAGTACGGCGCGAACCTGTGCGTCGTCGGAGACGATGATCAGACGATCTACCAGTGGCGGGGCAGCGAAGTTGCGAACATCATCGAGTTCGCCCATCGGCACCGCGACGTCAAGCAGGTCGTGCTGAACGACAACTTCCGCTCGTCCAAGGGAGTCATCGAACTGGGACGATCTGTAGCCGAGCTGATCCCAACCGGTGACCGTCTTCCAAAGAAGATGGTCGCTTCTGGTCACCAGACCTGGGAGCGAGGCGACCTCCTGGCCCTCGACTTTGCCACCCCTGAGGATGAGGCAGCCTGGATCTGCGATCGGATCAAGCACCTTCAGGGCGTTCCCTTCACCGACAAGCCAGGAGCGGAGCCGCGCGGCCTGTCGTACTCCGACTGCGCCGTGCTGTTGCGCTCGGTCGCCAAGGACGCGGGGCCGATCGTTGAGGAGATGAAGAAGCGCCAGATCCCTTACGTGATTAAGGGGTTGAACCGCCTGTTTGACGCGGACGAGATCAAGGCGTGCGTCGGCATCTTCCGGTACATGGTGAACGAGATCGACACGAGCCTGCTCCGAGAGCTATGGGCAAAGGCCGATTTGCTGCCAAACCCCGCCAAGTGGGCCTCGGCTGTGGCGATCCTGGACGCCGGCAAGGACTTCAAGAAGGGTGAGCGTTGGGGGGTCTACAACATTCAACGCCTCTACCTTGACTTTCTCGCTGCCCTCGAGATCCGAGAAGAGGCAATCCCTGGACCGAAGGGTCGGGGAGAACTCGTCTTCTACGAACTGGGGAAGTTCAGCCAGGCCATCTCCGACTTCGAACAGATCCACTTCTCGAGCGAGCCGAGCGAGAAATACAAGACGTTCGCCGGCTGGCTCGAGCACCAGGCGCCTGACTACTACGCCGAGTCGGACAGTGACGTTGGCTACGCGACTCCCGACGCCGTCACCATTGCCACAGTCCACCAGTCGAAGGGCATGCAGTGGCCGGCCGTCTTCCTACCCTGCATGCGTGCTAACAGGTTTCCGGCCCAGCGAATCGGCGGACTGTCGATGTTCCACGTCATCCCGGCAGAGGCGATCAAGGATCCCGACCGGTACAAGGGGACGAAGGACGACGAGCGGCGCCTGTTCTACGTCGCGGTGACCAGGGCACAGAAGTTTCTGAACGTCACCTTCTCGCCCGGGGTTGGCCGCAACCACAAGCGACAGTCCGAGTTCTTTATCCACTGCACCGGTAACCAGTGGGTGTCGACGAGCACTAGCCCGATCCCGGGTGAGCGCCTCGAGCCTCGAGCCATCCACGAGATCCCTCAAGTAACTCTGTCGTTCTCGGAGTTGAAGTACCTGTTCGAGTGTCCCTACGAGTTCAAGCTCCGATTCCTCTACGGCTTCAACGCACCGCTACATGAGGCGCTCGGATACGGAAAAGGCCTTCACGATGCGCTGTCGGAAGTACACAAGAAGGCGACCGAAGGCGAGATCATGACAGCAGATGACGCCACAGATTTGGTTGACAGACATCTACATACTCCGTTTGCCTACCCTGAGTTGCGGCGCAACCTCGAGCGATCTGCGGCCGAGGCGGTTAAACGTTACTTCAAATTGCACGGAAGCGCGATCGGGAACACTGTGCACTCCGAGAAGCAGATTCAAGTGCACATCGCCCCCGGGATCACGGTCGATGGCCGCATCGACTTGATTCGGAAGCTCGATACCGACGAGTTGGCGATTGTCGACTTCAAGTCGACCGAGCGAGCCCAGGACGAGGATGTCACTCGGGATCAGTTGCACGTGTACGCGCTCGGGTACGAGGAGCTAACAGGCGAGAACGCTGACGTCGTGGAAGTGCTGAACCTTGATGCTGGTGGTAAAAGCCATCGAGACCAAGTGGACGACCACATGCTCGATGACGTACGTGAACGGATACGCACGGCGGGTGAGAAGCTTCGTAAGAATGAGTTGCCGCGGCTCTCGACCTTTGCGCCCAAGTGCTCGACGTGCGACGTAGTTGAATTGTGTCGACCCCGGCCAGGAAGCGCGCCGTAGCAACACTCCGTTAGCTGGCGGGCAAGCTGTCTATCCCGAGTCCGAGGCCTTGTCGCGATCCTCGCTTTAGCATTGGGCATGGCGTGCGTAGGTAGCGCGCTGCGGTGAGTCTCAGTCGGCTTCTCCGTGTCACGGTCTACGCCGGGCGCCGCTGCTTCCTACGGCATTCGTTAGTCCGATAGTGATGTCGTTTCGTCACCACGACGGTTAACTCGTTCGCCTGTCGGTCCAGCCAAGTAGTGTCAGGCTGGCAGTCCACAACGTAGTTAGAAGGAGCGAATGGCTCAGGCGTCTTTGGGTGGCGGGTCGAGTGCAGTTGCTGCGTCGTCGCACGCTGCCTGCCCAAGGTTTCGAGGTACTGATCCACTGGTCACGGGTCGCACTCGCCGTGCTCTCGCTCGAGAGATCGGTTTCGCCGACGATTCAGGCCGGATTCCAGAGGCACGGTGGATGCGCGCGATGACCTTCGAGAGGCTTGTGCGTGATCGACGATTTGCGAGTGAAGTGGCGACGACAGCTGTGGGCCGCCTAGGCCTCGCCCGTCCCAGTGCAGTCATTACGGTGAATGCCGACGTCAGCAACACGAAGACCGCGCAGTTGCTCGACGAAGCGCACATCCGAGCGAGCGGAGAGAATGCGGTAACCCTCATCCATGCCTTGGCGCTGCCGTTTCCGGGCTTCGAAGGCGCTGACGCATCCGAGGTCAAACCTGACTTCGCAATCGTTGCGCCGCAGCCAGGTTCCGATCGGTCCTGGTTGATCATGGGCGACGCGAAGGATTACGAACGGGTTCGAAGCAAGATTGAGGACAGCCGGCTCCTTAAGGGGTTCCTTCAAGTTGCACTTGGTGCCGAGGCCGCCGCTCAGTGGTCGCGACTTCCAACCGACATGGCAGTCCACACCCACGGGGTGCTAGCAGTGCCACGAAACGCGTTCCTCCAGCCGGAGGCGGTTGTTGAGCTTCTCGAGGACCACCGAGAAGAGGTCCGAATGCGGGTCGCCGAACGTATCGCTGAGTCGAGCCGATCGGCCTACAAGAAGGCGACGGACGTAAGTGATTACGTTGAGCACTTGAGAGCGAAGTTCGATCCGTCGACCTGTACTACCTGCACTTTATTTGCCTACTGTCGCCATGAACTTCGAACATCATCCAACCGATCCGATCTGTTGGTCGAACTAGGGATCCCGAAGGATCATCACGCACTGTTAGTGCCGCTACTTGGCAACTCGGAGGCGCAGACGACGGCGCCCGCTTCTGTTCACGCAAATGTGAAGGCGACAATCACGGGTCGTGCCGAAGTGACGGGTCAGCGCCGTACGGATCCGATTGGCCTCCCTGGCAATGTGTACGTTGCAATCGCAAAGTCAGATAGTGCTGCGCTCGGCGTCTACGGCGTCTCCATTGCCCGGCAAACTTCTGAGGCGTCGACTGCCTGGTCGAAGACAGTCTTCGACGACCCCCAATCGCCGGAGACGCGACGACGCCTAATGCGAACAATAGGGCGTCAGATCGACCTTGCGATGGCTACGCAGCAGAAAGAGAACCCAAACGCCCCTAGCCCTATACATCTTGTGGTGCCCGACCAACCGACCGCTGACGTCCTCGTCTCGATCGCAGACAACCTCGCCGGGGTCGAGTTGAGCCGACTACGTTGGACCCGAGACGTGGAGGCCGGTCGTGAGCCGCTCACCTTCAACGGCGAGCCCGCAGTGATACCCGCGGCCCTCACCGACGACGAACGCATTGCTGTGTCGTTTCTACTCGAGGAAGACCGTTCACGCGCAGTCACACTGAGGTCGCCCGTCGTGGATCTACGATCGGTCCTCGCGGGGCATGTGGTCACCGGCGGCCCCGCCGTTGCATCTCTTCGTCTTGACTATCTGCTCTCTTGGGCAGAGACGTTAATCGACGGGACGGTTTATTCCCGAGACGTCGAGGACAAGATTGAGGCGTCTGCACACACACCAGGAGCGCGGCTCACCAGTGGTCAATCCGACACGATCCACGCCGCTCAAACAGGTTTCGGGCGGCAATCGAGTCGAGAGCGCGCGAGAAAGAACCTTCAAAGTTATCGACGTCTTGTAGGGCAGGAACTTGACTACAAACAGGATGTATTCGACCGCACGTTCACGGTGTTGGACGAATTCGATGACTCCTCGCTGCTTGAGACCTATCGCGCGATCGAGGGCGATGCTCAAGCGGTGTGGCGACGGCGCCTAGAACTCCGCGCATCCGACCTCGTACGCTTCGGCCGAACCTATCGCCACTGGAGAAACTCCTTGGTTCCAGTAATCGAAAGTGATGGGATTTGCCGAGCTCAGTTACTCTCGCTATCGAATAAGCAGTTTGCTCGCGACCTGGCCCGAGATCCCGGGAACCGGCAGGTGGCCTTCGCTCGAGTAGTGGGGATTCACCCACTGACCCTAGAAATCGCATCGCGCAGAATCGGCGACGGCGCGCGAATTGTTCTCCTACACAACGGGGATCATGCTTGTGTCGAGCAGCGCGGCGTTTCCGTTGACCATCAGAAGGGAAGCTTCAAGATCGGTGGCCTCGCGATCGGGCCGATCGCTGAGACGCCGGCTGCGAGCCGATTTACGTGGACCCCGGCAAACTCGCCGAGTGTCGATATTGATGACGAGCTTGTGGTCGCGGACTTTTCTTGGTTTTGCGACAACAAGCGGAATACCCACCTCAACATCACCCGGCCGACTCCTGACACCAACATGGCGCCCACGCCCGCATGCACGAACAGCAGTTATAGCGAATCCCCCCAGGTGCATCAATGGTGTTGCAAGCCCCACGATATCAATGAGGCGGAATGGTCAGACAAATTGGCGCGGCGCCGCGCAAACGGTGAGCTCAATCCCGAAACCTGGCCCCCAGTCATCGACGGTGATGCCTTTGAGGTGTCGCCCCGCCGCGCTACGACTGGAGATGCGGTCCAGAGCTCTGTCAGCGCGGTTCCTGACACTCTTACAATCGATGATTTGGACTAGTCTGTGACAGTTGCGTTCTCGATACCGAGTTCCGGTGATGGCGGCAGTACCCGCGTTCATCATGCTCAAGCTGCAGCAGGTAATGCTGCCATCACGAAAGAGGCGGTCGGCGTTCTGCGCGACAGCCTTACTGGAAGCCTTGATGTGAAACGCGTGCTTCTGAAGGCTGCTGCCGGCGCGGGGAAGTCGTTCGCACTTCAGGAGCTGGTGAGTAACGCAGTTGACCATCCGAGTTGCCAGAGAGTGGCTGTGGTCGCGTTCACCAATAAGCAGATTCATCCTTTGGCAATCGCGCTGGGAAATCGGCTGGGAAAGCGGAAAGTTTGTTTGTTTGTCTCTGCAAAGCGATGGGACGAAATCCCCGACGAGGCCCACCGATGCGTTGAAGTGGCGACGTCTACTACTAGTATCCCTGCATCCTGCGAAGTCATTGTTTCGACAAGCCATAAGCTCGGCGCGATCAACGAATTGACTCGCCAGATATCGACATTCGGCCCTGCTCACTGTGGTTCGTCAGCGTTTGATGTCCTTTTCGTCGACGAGGCCTGGCAACTTCCGCACTACCTTTTCGACAAGGTGGCCAAAGCTGCACCCCTCACGGTCGGGGTCGGCGACGTCGGACAGTTGCCTCCGCTCGAAGTCGGCGACAACCCCTGGCGTGGAGACCCAGGCCATAACCCGTATAGGGCCTGGCCAACTGACTATGTCGATGACCAAGAAACGTGGGCTAGGGAGCTCCCATCAGTTTGGCGGCCAGCCGCCGGACAACTCGACCTCTGGCGGGCCTTTTACCCGGAATGGGACACTCTCAATTGTGTGGCAGCACCCGGTGATCGGGTGTTGCATGCAGATGGCTTAACAGGGGATGCGCTGTCGATCTGGACGCAAGTGGGTACTGGCGTCCCGACACTCCTTGAGGTTAATGGCCTGCCGGTGGCAGAAGCTGCAGATATTGACCTCCCGCTGGTCGGCGTGATCGAGCGTCTCCTAGAGGAGCTCCTGTCATCCAAGTTCTCGCTCGAGCGAAGGGAATACGATTCGGCTGGCACTCCAACTCGGCGCGTGACCAAGGCGCGGCCGGGGAAGAGCGAGGGCGATCCACTCGTGGTCGTCCTAGCGACACGGAACCAGGCTGTCGACGACGCCGAAGACATGGTCGATCGGCTGCGGCAAAAGTTCGGGTTGTCGGAAACTGAGTTGGTCGCCTCTACGGTCGACTCGTGGCAAGGACAGACCAACGGAATAACTGTCGCTATCCACCCGCTCAACGGAGCTACTGATCTGAACGAGTTCAACTCCGCGTTCGGCAGGCTCGCGGTCACGTGCACCCGTGCGACACACGGGCTCCTGATGCTGGCCAGACCCGGGTTGATGCAGTTGCTCGACGAAGCTCCCGCACGACCGGGGACTCCTTTTGGCGAACCGGGAAACCGAAATCTGCCGAGACAAACGCATCAGCGGATTCTGTCGACATTTGCGGTAGGCAGGATTACTGTTCGACACAATGCCCTTCGGTAGGATCGCGGGGACGCTGTAGCGCGCTTAGTCATCGCAGGGATCGTCCTCATTGTCGCCGTGAAGATTTCGCCCATCGGCCACGTCTAAATGAGCGGCACTGACGCCTTTCTACCCTTCGAGAGCCGGGCTGAGGGCGGCTAGCTTGTGTACGTGCTCGGTCGTGTGCCTAGGAGTGCCCCGGTCTCACGGGGGTCGAGCACGAAAGCCGAAGGACGTGACTGGTCCACGGGGTGATTAACCGGAGCAGCAGCCCGATCCGCACACCGACCCGCACTGTCAACTCTCGGGTTTCCGCCAACCGGGGCCGGCGCGCATCGCCCGTGTCCTTATTCTGACTTCGTCCACTTCGGGAATGTGCTTCTGGCCCTCGACGGCCTGGTCCATCTGCGTTGGCTGGACCGCTCTACTGGGCGCATGATCAGTCGCATCACCACCAACAGCCCCGGTGATCTCGTGCATGTCGAACTCAAAAAGATGGGCAAGATTCCCGCCGGCGGTGGCTGGCGCGAAATCGGCAACCGCCACCGCCGCCCCGCCCCGCCCCGCACTCTGAGGCCAGCCACGTACTTAGCCTCTAGGGCCAGTACAAACTAGCGCTCGTCATTGTGGACGCATTTGAGCTCGCGACGCTGATCGTCGACCTCGCTGCATAGCTTGGTGCGGTGAAGGTGGGCAAACCTGCGGCTATAGCTGTTCCGGTCCCATCGGTCGGAGGGGTTGTCGGGATCGGCCGGCGGAGTGTTCTCGTCCGACGCGTACCTGGCGTTCATGGTAGGTTGCCTGCGCTTCCGTGTTCTTGCTGAGTGGGGTGCCAGTCTTACCGGTCTAGTCATTCGAGGGTCGAAGACGCCGAGTTATGGTCGAAAGGGAATGTCCGTAAAGCGTCAACGGGTGTGCTCGGCGCGCGCCGGAGGGTTAGCAAAGGGCCTCTGAATCAGTCTCCGGCGACGGTCTCGATCGTTCCCGTCAGCAGCGACTCCGTGAGGTAGTCCTCGAATGAGAAACTACTGCCCTGAGTCTCGTTCAGTTCGGCAAGTTGTGGACTAACCTGTTCCTCCAACTCAGCGCGTGTGAG
>NZ_JAMBDT010000051.1:0-36072 GCF_025143765.1 Gordonia sp. p3-SID1431 | reverse complement strand
ACGGCGCGCGCTATTCGCTGATCCGCTCGTCGGTCGACGTCAACATCGACATCGATCTCGACCTGCTCACCAAACAGTCCAACGACAACCCGGTGTACTACGTGCAGTACGCCCACGCGCGGATGTCCGCACTGGCCCGCAACGCCGCTGACCTCGGGGTCGTGTCGTCGCTGGACCATCTGGACCTGCTCGACGATCCCGCCGAGGGCGAATTGATCCGCACCATCGGCGATTTCGACGATGTCGTCGCGACCGCCGCCACGTTGCGCGAGCCGCACCGGGTCTGTCGCTACCTCGAGGTCCTCGCCGGCACCTACCACCGGTTCTATGCCAAGTGCCGTGTCCTGCCGCAGGGTGACGAGAAACCGGCGGACATCCACCGGGCCCGGCTCGCCCTGTGCGAGGCCACCCGTCAGGTCTTGGCCAACGGCCTGGGGCTCGTCGGCGTCACCGCGCCGGAGCAGATGTGAACGCCCACCCCGCCGGCCCCCGGCACGCCGAACTGCTGGCCGCACCCCATCTCGCCGAGCGTCCGAACGACCCGGCGGTGCTCGCCGCCATCCCCGCACAGGTGTGGCCGCGCAACGCATCCCGCGACGAATCGGGCGAGCTGCGGTTGGCCGGCGTGCCGGTGAGCCGGCTCGCCGAAGAGTTCGGGACGCCGGCGTTCGTCGTGGACGAGGCCGACTTCCGGGCGCGCTGCCGGGACATGATGGCGGCGTTCGGCCCGTACGGGCGAGTGCACTACGCGTCGAAGGCGTTCCTGAGCACCGAGATCGCGCGCTGGGTCGACGACGAGGGGCTGTCCCTGGACGTCTGCAGCGGTGGTGAACTCGCCATCGCACTGCGCGCCGGTTTCCCGCCGGAGCGAATCGCATTGCACGGCAACAACAAGAGCGTCGACGAGCTGCGCGCTGCGGTCGACGCCGGGATCGGGCACGTCGTCCTCGACTCGATGATCGAGATCGATCGGCTCGACGCGATCGCCGGCGAACGCGGTGTCGTCGCCGACGTGCTGGTGCGTGTGACCGTCGGTGTCGAGGCGCACACCCACGAGTTCATCTCGACCGCACACGAGGACCAGAAGTTCGGATTCTCGCTCGCCGGTGGGATCGCGATGGAAGCCATCCGGCGGGTCTTCGCGACCGACAACCTCAGGCTCGTGGGTCTGCACAGCCACATCGGGTCGCAGATCTTCGACATGGACGGATTCGAGCTGGCCGCCCACCGAGTGCTCGGACTGCTCCGCGACGTCGTCGGCGAGTTCGGTGTCGAGAAGACCGCGCAGATGTCGGTCGTCGATCTCGGTGGCGGACTGGGGATCTCGTACCTCCCCGAGGAACGCCCGCTGCCGGTGCAGAAGGTGGCGGAGACGCTCGCGGCGATCGTCGAGCGGGAGTCGGCAGCGCTCGGGCTGCCCATGCCGACCATCGCCGTCGAACCGGGCCGCGCCATCGCCGGCCCGGGCACGATCACGCTGTATCGAGTCGGCACCGTGAAGGACGTCGCACTCGGCGGCGGCGCCGTACGACGCTACGTCTCCGTCGACGGCGGCATGAGCGACAACATCCGCACCGTTCTCTACGACGCCGAATACGACGTCCGGCTCGTGTCCCGGGTGTCGGAGGCCCGTGCGGTGGTGTGCCGGGTCGTCGGAAAGCATTGCGAGAGCGGCGACATCGTGATCAAGGACTGTTGGCTGCCGGAGGATCTCGGCCCCGGCGACCTGATCGCGGTGGCGGCGACCGGTGCCTACTGCTACTCGATGTCGAGCCGATACAACATGACCATGAGACCGCCCGTGGTGGCGGTGGCCGACGGGAACGCCCGGCTGCTGCTGCGCCGGGAGACCATCGACGACTTCCTCAGCCTGGAGGTGGGCCTGTGACCGGATCAGTGCAGAACACAAGCGGCGCAACCGATGCGGACTCGCGCACCATCGGTGTCGCGGTGCTCGGCATGGGCAATGTCGGTGCCGAGGTGGTGCGCATCATCACCGACAACGCCGACGACCTCCGGGCGCGCGTCGGGGCTCCCGTGGAGATCCGCGGCGTCGCGGTGCGGGATCTCGGCCGTCCCCGCAAGATCGCGCAGGATCTCCTGACCGACGACCCGGCAGCACTCGTCGCGCGCGACGACGTCGACATCGTCGTGGAGTTGATGGGCGGCATCGACCCGGCCCGCGGTCTGATCCGGTCGGCGCTCGAGAGCGGCAAGTCGGTGGTGACGGCGAACAAGGCGCTCCTCGCCGAATACACCGGCGAACTCGCGACCGCCGCGGCAGATGCCAAGGTGGACCTCTACTTCGAGGCCGCGGTCGCCGGCGCCATCCCGGTCATCCGTCCGCTGATGCAGTCGCTGGCCGGCGACACCGTCGAGCGGGTCAACGGAATCGTCAACGGCACCACCAACTTCATCCTCTCCGCGATGGACGAGACGGGCGCCGACTACGCCGACACGCTCGCCGAGGCCGGCCGCCTCGGATATGCCGAAGCCGATCCGACGGCCGACGTCGAGGGCTACGACGCCGCGGCCAAGGCGGCGATCCTCGCCTCGATCGCCTTCCACACGCGGGTCACGGCGGCCGACGTGCACCGCGAGGGCATCTCCTCGGTCACGTCCGCGGACCTGGTCGCGGCCAAGAAGTTCGACTGCACGATCAAACTGCTCTCGATCTGCGAGCGCGTCCGCGACGCCAATGGCGCGCAACGGATCTCGGCGCGCGTGTACCCCGCGCTGATTCCGCTGACCCACCCGCTGGCAACCGTGAACGGCGCGTTCAACGCCGTCGTCGTGGAAGCCGAGAACGCCGGGCGGCTGATGTTCTACGGGCAGGGTGCCGGGGGATCACCGACGGCATCGGCGGTTCTCGGCGACATGGTCATGGCCGCCCGCAACCGCGTGCACGGCGGGCGCGGACCGCTCGAGTCGACGTACGCCTCCCTGCCCGTCGCCCCGATCGACGACGTGTTCACGCGGTATTACGTCTCGATGCGGGTGGCCGACAAGCCCGGCGTGCTGGCGCAGGTCGCGGGGGAGTTCTCGAAGCGGTCGGTCAGCATCGCCGCGGTGCGCCAGGAAGGCGCGGGCGACGACGCCCGCCTGATCCTGGTCACCCACCGCGCCCCCGACCGAGCTCAATCGGATTGTGTTGCGGCGCTTGAAGACATGGACGCCGTCATCAAGGTGTCGAGTGTGTTGCGATTGGAAGGTACCGATGACTGAAGCGACTTCTACGCCTGTGCACCGCGCGTGGCCGGGCCTCATCGAGGCCTACCGGTCGCGGTTGCCCGTCGCCGACGACTGGAAGGTCGTCACGCTGCTCGAGGGTGGCACCCCGCTGATCAGTGCGCCGCATCTGTCGTCGCTGACCGGTTGCGAGGTCTACCTCAAGGTGGAGGGCCTCAACCCCACCGGTTCGTTCAAGGACCGCGGCATGACGATGGCCGTCAGCAACGCGGTCAACAACGGCAAGACCGCGGTCCTGTGCGCATCCACGGGCAACACCTCGGCATCGGCCGCCGCATACGCCACCCGGGCCGGGATCACCTGCGCGGTCCTGATCCCGCAGGGCAAGATCGCGATGGGCAAGCTCGCGCAGGCGGTCATGCACGGCGCCAAGATCATCCAGGTCGAGGGCAACTTCGACGACTGTCTCGAGCTCGCGCGCAAGGCGACCGCCGAGTTCACCGAGATCGAACTCGTGAACTCGGTCAACCCGGCGCGGATCGAGGGTCAGAAGACCGCCGCCTTCGAGATCGTCGACGTGCTGGGCCGTGCCCCCGACGTCCACGCTCTGCCGGTCGGCAACGCGGGCAACATCACCGCGTACTGGAAGGGCTACAAGGAGTATCACGCCGACGGCGTCTCGTCGTCGGTGCCGCGCATGCTCGGTGTCCAGGCCGCGGGCGCCGCGCCGCTGGTGAACGGTGCGCCGGTGAAAGACCCGGAGACCGTCGCCACCGCCATCCGCATCGGTTCCCCGGCCAGCTGGAACCAGGCCGTCGCCGCGAAGGACGAGTCGAACGGGCAGTTCCTGGCGGCCACCGACGAGAAGCTGCTCGAGGCCTACCGACTCGTCGCCGGCAAGGAGGGCGTGTTCGTCGAGCCGGCGTCGGCCGCCAGCGTCGCGGGCCTGCTCGCCGCGAGTGCCGAAGGCTGGATCGAGCGGGGCTCGACCGTGGTGTGCACGGTCACCGGCAACGGTCTGAAGGACCCCGACACCGCGCTGGCGGGCATCCCGGCGGTCGAGGCCATTCCGGTGGACCCGGTGGCGGTCGCGAATGCTCTCGGTGTCGGCTGACGGGGCCGGGTCCGCGGAGGCTGCTGCGGGAACGGTGCCGGTAGGGCTCTCGACGAGGGTCCGCGTGCCCGCCTCCAGTGCCAACCTGGGGCCCGGATTCGACTGTCTCGGAATAGCTCTCGGAATCTACGACGAGGTGATCGTCGAGACCGTCCCGGATGGCGTCACCCTCGAGGTCGAGGGTGAGGGCGCCGATGCCGTGCCCCGCGACGACTCGCACCTCGTGGTGCGGGCGCTCACCCGCGGACTGGCACACGCCGGGCTGCGGGCCCCCGGTCTGACATTGCGCTGCGTCAACCGGATCCCGCATTCCCGGGGTCTGGGTTCGTCCGCCGCCGCCGCGGTGTCGGGTCTCGCCGCCGCGTCGGGCCTGATCTCGGCCGCCGGCCTCGGTCCGGGGCTCTCGGCCGACGAACTGGTACAACTGTCCAGCGAATTCGAGGGTCACCCCGACAACGCGGCCGCGAGCGTGCTCGGCTCGGCGGTCGTCACGTGGACCGAATCAGCCGACGGCGTCGCCTCGTATCACGCGCACCGTCTCCCGGTGCACCCCGACATCTACGCAACGGTCTTCGTGCCCGACACCGAGTCGTCGACGTCGTTCACCCGCGGGCTGCTCCCGGATTCGGTTCCGCGCGCCGACGCCGTGTTCAACCTGAGCCGGTCGGCCCTCGCCGTCGTCGCGCTGACCACCGATCCGCGCAACCTCATGGCCGCGTCCCAGGATCGGTTGCACCAGCCGTACCGGGCGTCGGCGAGGGCGCCGACGCACGATCTGGTCAGCGCGCTGCGTGCTCGGGGACATGCTGCGACGGTGTCCGGAGCGGGACCGACCGTCCTGGTGCTCGGTACGGCGCCGGTGCCCGCCGAGATCCGTCAGCTGGCGCAGGGCCTCGGGTTCGACGCCCGGTCGGTCGCCGTCGCCGGCGGCGTCGAGATCACCGTCGGCTGATCGGCGTCGTCCGCACGACCGCCGGAGTGAAAGCGCATTCATTTGGCGCTTCCGGCGTGTTGCCCCTATCATGCGAACGGGGTTACCATATTCTGGTCTAGCCGCGCAGGCTTGTCCTGCCGCTTCTCATCCTTCACCGATCGGAGATGACCGGCTGTGTATCCGGGCCGGGGTCATGGATCTCTGTCGACGGTGCCGAAGCGCAGGTGTTTCCGGGCACGCTCGCAGCGGACCACACATTCTCACCGTCCACCGCGGACGGACTCCCTAGCGCACAGAAGCAGGGAAACGTAGACCTCACGCAGTTCTCGTCTGCGGGAGGAACGAAAGGACTTCCGTGACCGATACGGACCTGATCACCGCACCTGCCGAGCAGGAATCCGCGGGTTCGGCCGGCCCCGACTCGGGACGACCGGCCACCAAGACACGTGCACGAACCGGCCTGTCCGGCATGGTGCTCAGCGAACTGCGGACGGTCGCCGGTGAACTCGGCATCAAGGGCACCTCCGGGATGCGCAAGGGCGATCTGATCGCCGCGATCAAGGAGCGCCAAGCGGGTGGCGACGCCCCGGCCGCGAAGAGCGCTCCCGCCCGGTCGAAGGCCGGCACGTCGAAGCCGGCGACGAACGACGACCAGCTGACCATCGGCGACTCCCCGGCCGCGACCGGGGCGGACACGACCGAGAAGAACGACGCCCCCCGGAGCGGCGCGCGCACCCAGCGCGGCGCCGGCCGCAAGGCCGCTGCCGCGGACGCACCGGCCGAGGCGTCGTCCACCGAGACCGCGAACGCCGACGCTTCGGGAACAACGAACAACCCGGCTGCCACCCAGGCCGACGGCTCGCGGAACGGCGCCGACGCGGCGAAGTCCGAGGCCCAGGCCGGGGATGCACCCAAGGGCGGCAGCGCTTCCGAGACCGACTCGTCGGAGACTGGTGCGGGACGCGAGCGACGCCGCGGCCGTGACGGCTCGGGCGAGGCCGCGGGTGACTCCGACGGCAACGACCAGCGCACTCGGCGCAACCGCAACCAGAACCGCGACAACCAGAATCGCGACGGGGGCCAGAACCGCGACGGGGGCCAGAATCGCGACAAGCAGAACCGCGACGGCAACCAGAACCGCGACGGCAACCAGAACCGCGACGGGGGTCAGGACGACGACGGCGAGGGCGGCGGTCGCCGTCGGGGTCGCCGGTTCCGTGAGCGTCGTCGCGGCCAGAATCGCGACACCCCGAACGAGCCGCAGGTGTCCGACGATGACGTGTTGCAGCCCGTCGCCGGCATCCTCGACGTGCTCGACAACTACGCCTTCGTGCGCACCTCGGGGTACCTCGCCGGTCCGAACGACGTCTACGTCTCGATGAACCTGGTCCGCAAGAACGGACTTCGACGCGGCGACGCGATCACCGGTGCGGTCAAGGTGCCGCGCGAGGGCGACCAGCAGAACCAGCGCCAGAAGTTCAACCCGCTGGTGCGGCTGGACACCGTCAACGGCGGAGACGTCGAGACGGCCAAGCGTCGCCCCGAGTTCAACAAGCTCACGCCGCTGTACCCGAACCAGCGCCTGCGGCTGGAGACCACCCCCGAACGACTCGACACCCGTGTGATCGATCTGATCATGCCGATCGGCAAGGGGCAGCGCGCCCTGATCGTGTCGCCGCCGAAGGCCGGTAAGACGACGATCCTGCAGGACATCGCCAACGCGATCGCGACCAACAATCCCGAATGCCACCTCATGGTCGTCCTCGTCGACGAGCGTCCCGAGGAGGTCACGGACATGCAGCGTTCGGTGCGGGGTGAGGTCATCGCCTCGACCTTCGATCGGCCGCCGTCAGACCACACCTCGGTGTCCGAGCTCGCGATCGAGCGCGCCAAGCGACTCGTCGAGAGCGGGAAAGACGTTGTGGTGCTGCTGGACTCGATCACCCGTCTGGGTCGTGCGTACAACAACGCGTCGCCCGCGTCGGGTCGGATCCTGTCCGGTGGTGTCGATTCGACCGCGCTGTACCCGCCGAAGCGGTTCCTCGGCGCGGCGCGCAACATCGAGAACGGCGGATCGCTGACGATCATCGCCTCGGCGCTCGTCGAGACCGGCTCCACCGGCGACACGGTGATCTTCGAGGAGTTCAAGGGCACCGGCAACGCCGAGCTCAAGCTCGACCGCAAGATCTCCGAGCGCCGGGTGTTCCCGGCGGTGGACGTCAACCTGTCGAGTACTCGTAAGGACGAGCTGCTGCTGTCGCCGGAGGAATTCTCCATCGTGCACAAGCTGCGTCGCGTGCTCTCGGGTCTCGACTCGCAGCAGGCCATCGACCTGCTGATCAGTCAGCTCAAGAAGACCAAGACGAACATCGAGTTCCTGATGACGGTGCAGAAGACCGCGCCGGGCGGGAACAACGACGACTGAGTTCTGCGACTGCAAACGAGCCACGAAGGTCACCGGACCTTCGTGGCTCGTCGTTTTCGCTCCTCGGGAACTGCGGCCTGGCGGCCGTCGTGGACTACGACACAACACTCGCGAGCATCTGAACCTCATGCTCCCTGAGGTGCGAGCGAAGCGAGCCACGAAGGGTGTAGCAACGTGTCTCGCCAGCCCTTCGTGACTCGTCGACCTCGACGCGCTCCTTCGTCGCTTGCTCGGCCCGGCGGCTTGCGCTTCTCGCACCTCAGGGAGCAGGGGTTTTGTAGTCTCTTCGGATCAGCGAGCGATGGGGGTTCGCTTCTCTCGGATTGGGGAGCGGTGGGAGACGGACGGGGTTGCGCGACTCGCGCGGTGTCCTCTCAGCCGGCGAGGTCGGCCGCCAGGTGTTGCCACGCCTGCGCACTCGGCGGTGCGACGGCCCCGGTCTGGGTCACGATGAGCGCGCACTCGCCTCCGCGGCTGTAGATCTCGAGTGATCCCGTGCGGTCCCACACCCCGCGGGGCCACGTCACCCAGCATTCGCCGACGAGGTCGAAGTTGATCATCACGCGGGTGCTGCCGGATGCCAGCACCATCTGGCCCCGATGCTCGCGGGCTCCGTCGAGACGGTCCTGGCGCATCTGGATGCATCCCGGCGCCGCCGTCGCGAAGGTCACGGTCATCCCCAGTCCCGCTGCGTGCTCGAGTGCGGCGATCACCGCACGTGTCTCGACGCGGACGGTACGCGCGCAGTCGAGATGGGGGAGGGCCGCCAGGCGGGCGACACCTCCGTCGGTGAGTACCGCGTCGAATTGTGCGACCTGATCGTCGTCGATCGAGGCGGACGGGTCCACGCACTGTGGCGCAGGCGAATCCACGAAGGGCCCATCAAGGACCGCGGCCGCGCCGGTGCAGGTCATCGCCTCGAACGCCAGCCGGTCGGAGTTCTCCGTCAGGTACGTGGCGTGAGCGGTGTTGCCGCGGTGGTCGAACAGTCGCAGGGTCGGCGGAACGTGGGCGGCGGGATCGCTGAGCAACGCCGACGACAAGCGAGAGGGGTTGAGCCGCAGTGCGATCTGCTGCGAGTCGACACGTAGCGGACCGCCCACGGCCGTCGGGAGGTCATGGACGCCGACCGCGTTCATGATCACCGGACCGGCAACGGTCACGCCGACGACCTGGGCCAGGCCGGGCAGGCGCGCGGCGACCGCGGGGACGTCGTGATTCACCGAGGATCCCGCGAATCCGGCTGTCCGCAGCAGGATCTCGAGATCGCTGCGGGCGTGCGGATGGTCCCCGGCGGAGTGGGTCATCTCAGTAGACGTCGCGAGAGTAGCGATTCTCCGCGCGCAGGCGATCGACGTACGCCACGGCCTGGTCGGGCTCGAGACCACCGTGTTCGGCGACGATCTCGTGCAGCGCCGCATCGACGTCGTCGGCCATCGTCGTGGCGTCGCCGCACACGTACAGATGCGCGCCGGCCTCGAGCCACGCGAACAGCTCACCGCCGTGTTCGCGCATCCGGTCCTGGACGTAGACCTTGTGTTCCTGATCGCGGGAGAAGGCTAGGTCGAGCCGGTCGAGAAGCCCGTCGGTGACGAACCGGTCGAGCTCGTCGGCATAGAGGTAGTCGTGGCCGCGATGCTGGTCACCGAAGAACAGCCAGTTGCCGCCGGGTGCGCCGGCCGCGGCCCGCTCGTGCAGGAAACCGCGGAACGGGGCGATGCCGGTGCCCGGGCCGATCATGACGGCCGAGACGTCGTCGGCGGGCAGCCGGAACTTCTTGTTCGGGGAGATGAAGACGGGCACGGTGTCGCCGGGCGCGCAGCGGTCGGCCAGGTGGGTCGAGCACACACCTCCGCGATCCCGGTCGGCGACGCGGTAGCGCACCGTGGCCATCGTGATGTGGACGGTGTCGCCGTGGACCCGCGGGCTCGACGAGATCGAGTACTCGCGGTGCGCGAGGGGACTCAACTCCTCGAGCAGTTCCTCGGGAGTCGGGGTGAAGGTCGGGTCCAGATCCACCAGATCGAGGACGTCGAGGCCGTGGAGCCACGCGTCGAGTGCCTGCGGGTCACCGGCGTCGAGAAGTCGGGCGAGTTCGGGGTGTCCGGTGCGTTCGGCGACGACCCGGACGAGGTACTTCGACGGCGCGCCGATCTCGTACCTGCTGGTCAGTGCCTCGCGCAGGGTGTAGGTCGCCTTGCGGTCGGCGATGATCTCGTCGCCCTCCGCGCGCAGCCGGGCGAGCAGGAGATCGACCAACGCGGGATCGTTCGTCGGAGCGATCCCGATGCCGTCGCCGGGCTCGTAGGTGATGCCGCTGTCGCCGAGATCGAGTTCGAGATGCCGGACCTCCTTGGCCGATCCGGGACCGGAGAGGAGCTCGTTCCGCACGACCGTCGCCGGGTAGGGATGGCGCCGGTTCCACGGCGATCGCGCCGTCTTGCCGGTACGACGGGCGGGGGAGGTCCGTGCGGTGTCGACTGCGAGGCTGCTGCCGGTGGAGGCGGCGTCGTACATCGAGGAATCCTTCGGGGACGAGGTGCGGGGGAGCGTGTGCCGCCGACAGGGCGGGCGACGCCACGGTACTACACTTAGGCAACCCTTACGAGGATCGCGATCTGCGTCACGTGTAGCGAAGTGCCGGTGGCCGTGTCGGGAATGGATCCGAGTGGCCTGCCGTTGAGGCACCTGCGACCGTGGTGACCGGGATTTTTCCCGGGTGATGCCCCCGTGGCATACTGGTCGGTCGAGTCCGGTTCCGGTTCACACCGTCGACAAGCGACGGTGACCCGGCGACCTCAGAAAGGGACAGTCAGACATGAAGCAGGGAATCCACCCCGAGTACGCGACGACCACCGTCGTCTGCGGCTGCGGCAACACCTTCGAGACCCGCAGCACCGCTGCCAACGGTCGGATCAACGTCGAGGTCTGCTCGCAGTGCCACCCGTTCTACACGGGCAAGCAGAAGATCCTCGACACCGGCGGCCGCGTTGCCCGGTTCGAGAAGCGCTACGGCAAGCGCGCCAAGTAGACCACGCTGCGACGCCCGCCCGACGATGTCGGGACGGGCGTCGCTGTGTTTTCCGGTCAGAGTTCTTCCCGGTGTCGCCGATCATCCGTTGTGGCGCCGGTCGACAAGTGAGGTCGCCTTCATGAGTACGCAGAGTCCCTCGGCCATCGACGACATCCTGGCCGAGCACTCGGGTCTCGAACGTCAACTGGCCGATCCTGCCCTGCACGACGATCCCGCCGCGGCCCGTCGCGTCGGCAAGCGATTCGCCGAGCTCGCGCCGGTCATGGCGACCTACACACGGTTGAAGACGGCACGCGAGGATCTGGAGGCCGCACGTGAACTGGCCGCCGACGATGCGTCGTTCGCGGCCGAGATCCCCTCTCTCGAAGAGGCCGTCGAGGAACTCGACGCGACGTTGACCGACCTGCTCGCCCCGCGCGACCCCCACGACGCCGACGACGTGGTCCTGGAGATCAAATCCGGTGCGGGCGGCGAGGAATCGGCACTGTTCGCGGCGGACCTGGCCCGGATGTACCTCAAGTACTGCGAGCGTCACGGCTGGAAGGCGCAGGTGCTCGGCGTGACCGAGTCCGATCTCGGCGGCTACAAAGAGGCCACCTTCTCGATCAAGTCGAAAGAGGCCGTGCGCGACGGGGTCTGGTCGCGACTGAAGTTCGAGGGCGGTGTGCACCGCGTCCAGCGGGTGCCGGTCACCGAGTCGCAGGGCCGCATCCACACGTCGGCGGCCGGGGTGCTGATCTACCCCGAGCCCGAAGAGGTGGCCGAGGTGACGATCGACGAATCGGAACTGCGCATCGACGTCTACCGCTCGTCCGGCAAGGGCGGCCAAGGCGTGAACACCACCGATTCGGCGGTCCGGATCACCCACCTGCCCACCGGAATCGTCGTCACATGCCAGAACGAACGTTCGCAGTTGCAGAACAAGGCGCGCGCGATGCAGGTCCTCGCCGCCCGGCTGCAGTCCGCAGCCGAGGAAGAAGCGGAGGCCGCCGCCGCGCAGGGTCGTGCGGCCCAGATCCGCACCGTGGACCGGTCCGAGCGGATCCGGACCTACAACTTCCCCGAGAACCGCATCACCGATCACCGCATCGGTTACAAGGCCAGCAATCTCGACGCGGTCCTCGCCGGTGACATGGACAACCTGCTCGACGCGCTCGTCGCCGCGGACCGGCAGGCCCGCATGGAAGCGGAATAGACGTTGTGACCGGCAGGCCGACCCCGGTGCCGGACGAACTGCGTGCCGCAACCGCCCGTCTCGCCGCGTCCGGGATCGACTCCGCACGCCGTGACGCCGAATGGCTGATGGCGCACGTGCTCGGGATCGATGCGGGCCGTCTTGTGCTGGTGGACGCGATTGACGACGCGCCGGCCCGCGCGTTCCGGTCCGCGATCGACCTGCGGTCACAGCGGATTCCGTTGCAACACATCATCGGGACCGCCGCCTTCGGCCCGGTCGAGCTGGCCGTCGGCCCCGGAGTGTTCATCCCCCGGCCGGAGACCGAGTATCTCCTCGAATGGGCGGTCGACCGACTCCGGGCCACCCCCGGACCGCATTCGGCGGCTGATTTCTGCAGCGGCAGTGGGGCACTGGCGATCGGCATCGCCGCGATGAGTCCGGCGACCCGTGTCGTGGCGGTCGAGGCCGACGAGGATGCGCTGGTGTGGTTGCGTCGCAACGTCGCCGCCGCGGCACCGGCCGGCGGGTCACGGGTCGACGTGCTCGCCGCGGACGTCACCGATCCGGATCAGGTCGCGGGAGCCGTCCCGGCCGGCAGCGTGTCGGTCCTGGTCACGAACCCGCCCTACGTGCCGCTCGACGCCGTGGTCGGACCCGAGGTCGCCCACGACCCGGCTCGCGCGGTCTTCGGCGGCGCGGACGGGATGTCGGTCATCGTGCCGATGGTGCCGGTCATCGCCCGCACGCTGACGCCGGGTGGCGTCGTCGGGATCGAACACGACGACACGACCGCCGACGCCGTCGTGTCGTGCCTGCACGCGCACGGCGACTTCGAGGAAGTCACCCGGCACACGGATCTCACGGGCCGGCCGAGGTTCGTGACGGCGCGCCGACGGCAGGCCGGGTCCGTCGGACGCGGCATGGCAGGATGATCGCGTGAGCACTGTTTTCGACTGCAACGATCCACAGAACCGCTCGTCGGGGATTCGGGCGGCGGTCGGGGCGGCGAAGGCCGGACGGCTGATCGTGATGCCCACCGACACGCTCTACGGAGTCGGTTGCGACGCCTTCGATTCCGACGCCGTCGGTGCGCTCCTCGCGGCCAAGCACCGGGGACGCGACATGCCCGTGCCGGTCCTGGTCGGTTCCTGGCACTCGATCGACGGCCTGGTCCTGTCCGTCCCGCAGCCCGCACGCGACCTGATCGAGGCCTTCTGGCCGGGCGGTCTGAGTCTGGTTGTCCGACAAGCACCCTCGCTGGCATGGGACCTCGGCGACACCGACGGCACCGTCATGCTGCGGATGCCGCTGCACCCGGTCGCGATCGACGTGCTGCGCGAGGTGGGGCCGATGGCGGTCTCGAGCGCGAACGTCTCGGGGCGTCCGCCGGCGACCACCGCCGACGAGGCGCGCGAACAACTCGGTGACGAGATCGCCGTGTATCTCGACGGTGGCCCGGCGCCGGCCGCGCAGGCGTCGACGATCGTCGATGTCTCCGGGCCGAGTCCGCGCATCCTGCGCGAGGGCGCGGTCTCGACGGACGCCGTCGCCGACGTACTCGACACGGACCCGGCCGCGCTGCTCGCGGAGCGATGAGCCCCGACGCGCCGAGGTCCGGACCACACGGCGTCGAGGCGGGCGGCGCCCCGACCGGTGACGCCGCGGTCGACGCCTTGGTGAGCCGCGAGGTCGGCCGGCGCCGCGACACCGTGCAGCTGCTCGCCAGCGAGACCGAGCCGACGCCCGGGGTGCGGGCCGCGATGGCGTCGGTCTTCGACGCGAAGTATGCGGAGGGGTATCCCGGGGCGCGCTATCACGGCGGTTGTGAGGTGACCGACGAGCTCGAGGAGTTCGCCGTCGGACGGGCCCGCGCGCTGTTCGGCGCCGAGTACGTCAATGTCCAGCCGCTGTCGGGTAGTGCGGCCAACCTCGCCGTCTATGCCGCCTTCGCCCAGCCCGGGGACCCGGTGCTCGCGCTGCGCCTCGAACACGGCGGCCACCAGACGCATGGTTCTCGGGCGAACTTCTCCGGGCGATGGTTCTCGCCGTTGCACTACGACGTCCGCCGCGACGACGAACTCGTCGACTACGACCAGGTCCGGGATCTCGCGCTGGTGCACCGCCCCCGCATCCTCGTCGCCGGCGCCGCGTCCTACTCGCGGACGTTCGACTTCCCGACCCTGCGTCGGATCGCCGACGAGGCCGAGTGCATTCTCTGGGTCGACGCCGCACATCTCGCCGGGCACATCGCGGCGGGCCTGCTGCCCTCGCCGGTGCCGCACGCCGACATCGTCACCCTGTCCACCAACAAGGTGATCCGCGGTCCGCGCGGCGGGGTCATCCTCGCGCGAGCCGAACACGGCGAGGCCCTGCGCAAGGCGGTCTTCCCGTTCGTGCAGGGCGGGCCCGCGATGCACTCCGTCGCCGCGAAGGCGGTCGCCTGCGCGGAATCCGGTACCGACGAGTTCGCCGGCTACGTCCGTCGTGCGGTGGACAACGCCCGCGGTCTCGCCACGGAACTGGCCTCTCGGGGCGCCCGGGTGGTGTCCGGCGGCACCGACATCCACCTCGCGGTCGTCGACGTCAGCGGCTTCGGCATCTCCGGGATGGAGGCGCAGCACCGGCTCGGCGCGGCCGGGATCGTCGTCGACAAGGCGGTCCTCCCGTTCGACACCCGCCCCGTCTCCGAGGGATCGGCGATCCGGATCGGTACGCCGGTGGCCACCGAGCGCGGCATGACCGCCGCGATGCATCCGATCGTCGCCGACGCGATGGCCGCCGCGATGTCGACGCGCGACCGTGAGACACACCAGCGGATCCGTCGCGAGATCGCCGCACTGGCCTACGGGTAGCGTGGTCGCAATGTCGGAGACCCTTGCCCGTCTGACACCGGTGGTGGCGCGATGACCGGTGCCGCACCGGTGTTGCTCGCCGCCGCCGCGGACGGGGGAGGGACGGGCGTTCCTCTGCGCGAGCTCCTGCTCGTGGGGCTCACGGCCGCGGCCATGACCTACCTCCTGACCTCGGCGGTCCGCGTCTTCGCGATCCGCGCCGGCGCGGTCGCCGTGCCGCGGGTCCGCGACGTGCACGTGATCCCGACACCTCGCCTCGGCGGGCTCGGGATGTTCGGTGGGGTGGTCGCCGGGATCGCGCTCGCCGCGAACCTCCCCGCGCTCAATCGCGGTTTCGCCTACACCACGGACATGACGGCGGTGATCGCCGCCGGCACGGTGATCGTCCTCGTCGGCGTCGTCGACGACCGGTGGGGCCTGGACGCGCTGACCAAATTCGTCGGTCAGCTCACCGCCGCCGGCGTCCTGGTGCTGCTCGGCATCAGCTGGCTGCAGCTCTACATCCCGTTCGCCGACATCGGCACGCTGGTGCTCGACCCGCTGCAGGCCGGTCTCCTCACGGTCGCGATCACGGTCGCGACGATCAACGCGATCAACTTCGTCGACGGCCTCGACGGTCTGGCCGCGGGATTGGGACTCATCGCCGCGGCGGCGATCTGCATGTTCTCGCTCGGTCTGCTGCGCGACCAGGGCGGCGACGTCAGCTACTACCCCCCGGCCCTCATCTCGGTGGCACTGGCCGGCGCGTGCCTCGGATTCCTGCCGCACAACTTCTCGCCCGCACGGATCTTCATGGGTGACTCGGGTGCGATGCTGATCGGTCTGCTGCTCGCCGCGGCCTCCACGAGCGCCTCGGGCCGTATCGCCGTGAACGCCTACGGACCGGCCGACATCTTCACGCTGCTGTCCCCGCTGATCCTGGTCGCCGCCGTCGTCTTCATCCCGATGCTCGACATGCTGCTGGCGGTGATCCGGCGGACCCGGGCCGGCGTCGGTTTCTACACCCCGGACAAGATGCACCTGCACCACCGGCTGCTCGAACTCGGGCACTCGCAGCGCCGGGTCGCGCTGATCATCTATCTGTGGGTCGGGGTGCTCGCGTTCTCGGCGGCGGCCAGCACGCTGTTCCCGCTGTCGGTCGTCGCCCCGGCCTTCGGTGCGGGCCTCGTCGTCGCGATGCTGGTGACGATGGCGCCGCGCCTGCATCGACGCCTCGCCGAACTGCGAACGTCGACGAAGGCGTACCACTGACCGGTGTCCGGCGACCCTGTGGTTACCGTGATGGCGGTACCTCGGCCTAAGGTAAGGAAACCGTAAATTTTCGTGTACTATCGCCCGTAGTAGTCAACATGTGCGCAGGCCCGGACACAAAGCCCCGGTTCTGTCTCACACGACGCAATACCCCCCGGTGAGACACCAAGAACGGTGTTGGTAGGGTCACAACGAAACGCGAGCTGACGCCCAGCGGCCATGTGCTGCTGCACGTACGCGGGTGATCCGTGCCATCGGTATGGAGTAGGAGAGCTGAGGAGGGACATGACCGCATCTGCCCCTGATTCGGCCCCCGTCTATCCCCAGGCGCCGACCGGACTCCGCCGCCCCGCGCTCATCGCGGGCGGGTTCATCGTGGTGGTGGCTGCCGTCTCGCTCGCCGTCGGACATCCGCTCTTCGCGGTGTTCTTCCTTCTCGGTGTCGCCGGGATCTTCGTCAACGCGATCCTCGTCCGACGTGCCGTCGACGTCGTGGTCGCCGACGAGAACCCGCGCAAGACCGCCCTTGCACTCAACTCCGCCATGCGACTCGGTGCCATCACGGCGCTCGCGCTGCTGGCGGCTTTCCTGGTCCAACCCGACGGGTTGGGCGCGATGTTCGGACTCGCCATCGGCCAAGTGGTCTTGGTGCTGAACACGGTCATTCCGGTGATGAAAGGACTTCGTAGCCAACCATGACGACCGCCTTCAACCTTGCCGCAGAGGATGGCGAACCGGCCATTCAGGTGGGTCATTACACCAAATTCGAGCTGTTCGGACTGACCTTCAACCTGGAGACCATCATCGCGACGGCGCTGGCCGCGGCGATCATGCTCGCGCTGGCGTTCTACCTGAAGTCGAAGGTCACCTCGACCGGCGTGCCGTCGGGTGTGCAGCTGTTCTGGGAGGCCATCACCATCCAGATGCGTGGGCAGGTCGAGAGTGCCATCGGCATGAAGATCGCCCCCTACGTTCTCCCGCTCGCGGTCTCGCTCTTCACCTTCATCCTGATCTCCAACTGGCTGTCCATCCTGCCGGTCCAGGTCGGTCACCACGAGATCCTCAAGCCGCCGGCCGCGGACGTGAACTTCGCCTACGCCCTCGCGCTCTTCGTCTTCGTCTGGTACCAGATCGCCGGCTTCCGGAAGCGCGGCCTGCTGGGTCACCCGAAGCGGATCATCAAGGGCCACGTCGCATTCCTCGCGCCGATCAACGTCATCGAGGAGTTCACCAAGCCGATCTCGCTCTCGCTGCGACTCTTCGGCAACGTCTTCGCCGGCAGCATGATGGTCGCCCTGATCGCACTCTTCCCGCCGTACATCATGTGGGCGCCCAACGCGATCTGGAAGTCCTTCGAGCTCTTCGTCGGTCTGATCCAGGCGTTCATCTTCGCGCTGCTGACGATCCTCTACTTCTCGCAGTCGATGGAGACCGAGGATCACTGACCCGCCCGAACCCGGGCACCGCGCGGAGACGGACACGGCCGCGCCCACAACCGAACATGACGACCTGCTCCGGCACCTGTCGGCGCAACTCCAGACCTGACACACCAGATGTCAGCAACGAAAGGGAAATATCACAATGGATCCAATGATTGGCCTCGGCGCACTCATCGGTGGCGGCCTGATCATGGCCGGTGGCGCCGTCGGTGCCGGTATCGGTAACGGTCTGGCCGGTAGCCAGCTGATCGCCGGTATCGCTCGCCAGCCCGAGGCACAGGGTCGCCTGTTCACCCCGTTCTTCATCACCGTCGGTCTGGTCGAGGCGGCCTACTTCATCAACCTGGCCTTCATGGCGCTCTTCGTGTTCGCCACCCCGATCAGCGCCGGCTGATCGTCGCTCTCCCTTTTGTCGCCGAGTAGAAACGACACCTCACCACAATGACGCTTGCTGCAGAGAACTTCCTGCTCCCGAATGGAACGTTCTTCGTTGTCCTGCTCATCTTCGTGATTTTGCTGCTGGTCATCCGCAAGTTCGTGGTTCCGCCGATCCAGCAGGTCCTCGAGGAGCGGGACGCGATGATCCACCGCACCGTGGAGGACAACCGGACCGCCGCCGCCGAATTCGAGGATGCGGACGTCCAGTTCCGTTCACTCCTCAAGGAAGCGCGCGGTGAGGCCACCGCCAAGCGCGACGATGCTCGCGCCCAGGGGCGGGAACAGCTGAACGAGATGAAGCAGCGAGCGACCGCCGAGGCCGACGCCGCCCTGCAGTCGACCAGCTCCGAGCTGGCGACGCAGGGTGAGCAGGCCGCCTCGACGGCTGCAGCTGATGTGGACGCACTCGCCAAGACGCTTGCGGCGCGTGTGCTCGGTGTCGACTCGGCAACTCTTTCCGATACCCGATCGACGAGCGGAGCGGTGAACTGATCATGGCTGCCAACACTGAGACCGAATCCGACCAGGGCCCCATCGGCACCTGGCTGCACGACATCGGTGCTGCGTTCGACCCCGCGATCTTCATCGCTCAGCTCTTCGGCTTCGCGGTCATCCTCTTCCTCCTGTGGAAGTACGTCCGGCCGCCGGTGGCGAAGATGATGCGGGATCGACAGGAGACCGTGCGTCAGCAGCTCGCCGAGAGCGAGGCCGCTGCCAAGCGCGTCGCCGACGGCAAGCAGGCCCGCGAGAAGGCGGTCGCCGAGGCCAAGGCCGAGGCCGAGCAGTTGCAGAAGGACGCCGAGGCCGACGCCGAGGCGATCACCTCCGACATCCGCGCCCAGGCCGACCACGAGGTCAAGCGCATCTCCGAGCACGGCCGCAACCAGGTCGCCCTGGTGCGCGCCAACCTCGTTCGTCAGCTGCGCACCGATCTCGGACTCACCGCGGTCGACAAGGCCGGCGAACTGGTGCGCAACCATCTCGCCGACGACTCGGCCCAGGCGGCCAGCGTCGATCGGGTCATCGACGAACTCCAGGAGATGTCGTCGGGTTCGGCGAACGCGGTTCCCTCGAGCGCCTCGCTCGTCGGTCTGCACGCGATGCGTGCCGCCAGCCGCGACGCCGCTCTCGCCGTGTCGGAGCACTTCGATTCGGCGGCAATCGATCTCGACGGTTCGGCACTGGCCGACGCCTCGGGTGACCTCACCGCGGCCATCAACTTCCTCGGCGAGAACCCGGTGCTGCGCAAGCGCCTGGTCGAGGACGACGAGAACCCCGAGGGCAAGAAGGCCATGGTGCACCGTCTGTTCGACGGCAAGCTCGCCCCGGTCGTCGTCGAGGTGCTCGCGACCGCGTCGAGTCAGCGGTGGTCGTCGTCGAGCGACTTCGTCGTCGGTCTGCGTCGTCAGAACTCCCTGATCGTCCTCACCGCCGCCGAACGCGACGGGGTCATCGAGCAGGTCGAGGACGAGCTCTTCCGGGTGAGCCGAGTCCTCGAGGCCAACCCGCAGCTGTCCTCGCTGCTGTCCGACCACGGCAAGGACGCCGACAAGCGCGTCGACCTGCTGAAGAAGCTGGTCGGCGACAAGGTCGGCACCCACACCTGGACGCTGCTGTCCTCGACCGTGCGCCTGCTGCACGGCCAGGCCGCCGACGTCGCTGTCGATCAGCTCGCCGAGCTGGCCGCCGCCCGTCGCGGCGAGTCGGTCGCCCACGTGGTGTCCGCCTCACCGCTGTCCGATGCCCAGATCGATCGACTGTCGGGCGTGCTCGGCGGAATCTACGGTCGGACCATCTCGGTGCAGACCGAGATCGCCCCGGAACTGCTCGGCGGTCTCCGGATCAGTGTCGGCGACGAGGTCATCGACGCCGATGTCGCGACACGGCTGGCCATGGCCGCCGAGACGCTGCCGCGCTGACGACCACCCCGACACACCCGAACCCACGAAGCCCAGAGCTCAGAGCCTTCGAGACTCAGAGCCACATCAAGGAAAGACGAGAACCCATGGCGGAGTTGACGATCTCACCAGACGAGATCAAGGGAGCGATCGAGCAGTACGTCTCGTCGTTCGAAGCCGAAGCGTCGCGTGACGAGGTCGGCATCATCACCGATACCTCGGACGGCATCGCCCACGTCAGCGGCCTTCCGAGCGCAATGGCCAACGAGCTCCTCGAGTTCCCCGGCGGCGTCCTCGGCGTCGCACTGAACCTCGACGAGGACGAGATCGGCGCCGTGATCCTGGGTGACTACGAGTCCTTGGAAGAAGGCCAGCAGGTCAGCCGCACCGGCGACGTGCTCTCCGTCCCCGTCGGTGATGCGTTCCTGGGACGCGTCATCAACCCGCTGGGTGCCCCGATCGACGGCCAGGGCGACATCGAGGCCGACGAGCAGCGCGTCCTCGAGTTGCAGGCCGCCACCGTGCTCGAGCGCCAGCCGGTCGAGGAGTCCCTCGCCACCGGCATCAAGGCCATCGACGCCATGACCGCCATCGGCCGCGGACAGCGTCAGCTCGTCATCGGCGACCGCAAGACCGGCAAGACCGCGGTCTGCATCGACGCCATCCTGAACCAGAAGGCCAACTGGGAGACCGGCGACCCCACCAAGCAGGTTCGCTGCATCTACGTCGCGATCGGTCAGAAGGGTTCGACCATCGCCGGCGTCAAGTCCGCCCTCGAAGAGGCGGGCGCGATGGAGTACACCACCATCGTCGCGGCTCCCGCCTCGGACTCGGCCGGCTTCAAGTGGCTGGCCCCGTACACCGGCTCGGCCATCGGCCAGCACTGGATGTACCAGGGCAAGCACGTCCTCATCGTGTTCGACGACCTGACCAAGCAGGCCGAGGCCTACCGCGCCATCTCGCTGCTGCTGCGTCGTCCGCCGGGCCGCGAGGCATACCCCGGTGACGTCTTCTACTTGCACTCCCGTCTGCTGGAGCGTTGCGCGAAGCTGTCCGACGAGCTCGGCGGCGGCTCGATGACCGGTCTGCCGATCATCGAGACCAAGGCCAACGACGTCTCGGCGTTCATCCCGACCAACGTCATCTCGATCACCGACGGCCAGGTCTTCCTGGAGTCGGACCTCTTCAACAAGGGTGTTCGACCGGCCATCAACGTCGGTACCTCGGTGTCGCGCGTCGGTGGCGCCGCCCAGACCAAGGGCCTCAAGAAGGTCTCGGGATCGCTGCGTCTGGAGCTGGCCCAGTTCCGTGAGCTGGAGGCCTTCTCGGCCTTCGCCTCCGACCTCGACGACGCCTCGAAGGCACAGCTCGAGCGCGGTGCCCGCTGGGTCGAGATGCTGAAGCAGGACCAGTACAGCCCCTTCTCGGTCGAGGATCAGATCGTCTCGATCTACCTCTGCGGTGAGGGCCACTACGACTCGGTCCCGGTCGACGACGTGCGCAACTTCGAGACCCAGCTGCTGAGCCACCTGCACCACAACGCGACCGGTGTCTACGACTCGATCGCCGGCGGCAAGGTGCTCAGCGACGACCAGGCCGAGGCCCTGATCGCCGAGACCAACAAGTTCAAGAACGGCTACCTCACCCACGACGGCCGTCGCGTCGTCAACGAGGCCGAGGCCGAGGCGATGGATGCCGACAACGTCGAGAACGAAGAGATCAAGATCCGCAAGTGATCTCAGACGTCAACGGACATCGCGAAAAGGAAGGGGTGAGGGCTCATGGCCAGCATTCGTGAGCTGCGCTCACGCATCCGGTCGGTCCAGTCGACCAAGAAGATCACCAAGGCTCAGGAACTGATCGCGACCTCGCGTATCACCAAGGCCCAGGGACGGGTGGCGGCGGCCAAGCCGTACTCGCAGGAGATGACCGCCGTGCTCTCGGAGCTGGCGAGCAACTCGGGATCGCTGGACAACCCGCTGCTCAACGAGCGGGAGAACCCGAAGCGCGCGGCGATCCTGGTCGTGACCAGCGACCGCGGTATGTGCGGTGGTTACAACGCGAACGTGCTCAAGGCGACCCGCGAACTCATCGCGCTCCTGCGCGACGAAGGCAAGGAAGCGGTCCTGTTCGTCATGGGTCGCAAGGGTGTCGGGTTCTTCAGCTTCCGGGGTCTGGAGATCTCGGACTCGTGGACGGGCTTCTCGGAGTCACCGCAGTACTCGGACGCGGCGACGGCGACCAGCTTCCTGGTGGACCTCTTCCAGGCAGGATCGGGCACCGAGGTCGAGCGCCCAGAAGGAGACGGCACCCTCGAGGGTGTCGACGAGCTGCACCTGGTCTACACGCGGTTCCAGTCGATGCTGGCGCAGGTGCCCGAGGTCCGGCGGATCGCCCCGCTGGTCGTGTCGCACGACGAGGATTCGTCCGACGACACGCCGTCGCGCAACTACACCTTCGAACCCGGGGCCGACGCCCTGCTCGACGCGCTGCTGCCGAAGTACGTGGCGACGCGGGTCTACGCGGCGCTGCTGGATTCGTCGGCATCGGAGTCGGCCGCGCGCCGCACCGCGATGAAGGCCGCGACGGACAACGCCGAAGAACTGTCCAAGTCGTTGTCGCGCGAGGCCAACCAGCTCCGCCAGGCCCAGATCACCCAGGAAATCAGCGAGATCGTCGGCGGCTCGAGCGCACTGGCGAACTAGCGTGCGCGCCAGCCGAGTCCGGATCGACGAGAACCCATACTTCGATAAAGAGGAAGTGACCCAAGCACCATGACCGCAGCAGTAGAAACCCCCTCCGCGCAGTCGGCGGGTTCCGCCGACGGGCGGGTCGTCCGCATCATCGGCCCCGTGGTCGACGTCGAGTTCCCGCGGGGCTCGATTCCTGAACTGTTCAACGCCCTGCACGCCGAGGTCGCTCTCTCCTCGGTCGCCAAGACCCTGACCCTCGAGGTCGCGCAGCACCTCGGTGACAACCTGGTGCGCACGATCTCGATGCAGCCGACCGACGGCCTGGTCCGCGGCGCGGCCGTGTCCGACACCGGCAAGTCGATCGTCGTGCCGGTCGGTGATGTCGTCAAGGGCCATGTGTTCAACGCCCTCGGTGACTGCCTCGACAGCCCGGGCCTGGGTCGCGACGGCGAGCAGTGGAGCATCCACCGCAAGCCGCCGGCCTTCGACGAGCTCGAGGGCAAGACCGAGATCCTCGAGACCGGCATCAAGGTCATCGACCTGCTGACCCCGTACGTCAAGGGCGGCAAGATCGGTCTGTTCGGTGGTGCGGGCGTCGGCAAGACCGTCCTCATCCAGGAGATGATCACGCGTATCGCGCGTGAGTTCTCCGGCACCTCGGTGTTCGCCGGCGTCGGTGAGCGCACCCGTGAGGGCACCGACCTCCACCTCGAGATGGAGGAGATGGGCGTTCTCCAGGACACCGCGTTGGTGTTCGGTCAGATGGACGAGCCGCCGGGCACGCGTATGCGCGTGGCGCTGTCGGCGCTGACCATGGCGGAGTACTTCCGCGATGTGAAGCACCAGGACGTGCTGCTCTTCATCGACAACATCTTCCGCTTCACGCAGGCGGGCTCGGAGGTCTCGACCCTCCTCGGCCGTATGCCGTCCGCGGTGGGTTACCAGCCGACCCTGGCCGACGAGATGGGTGAGCTCCAGGAGCGCATCACCTCGACCAAGGGCCGTTCGATCACCTCGCTGCAGGCGATCTACGTCCCCGCCGACGACTACACCGACCCGGCACCGGCCACGACGTTCGCGCACCTCGACGCGACCACCGAGCTCTCGCGTCCGATCTCGCAGCTGGGTATCTACCCCGCCGTGGACCCGCTGACCTCGACCTCGCGCATCCTCGAGGCGTCGATCGTCGGCGACGAGCACTTCCGCGTCGCCAACGAGGTCAAGCGCATCCTGCAGAAGTACAAGGAACTGCAGGACATCATCGCCATCCTCGGTATGGACGAGCTCTCCGAAGAGGACAAGGTCACGGTGCAGCGTGCGCGCCGTATCCAGAAGTTCCTCGGCCAGAACTTCCTCGTCGCCGAGAAGTTCACCGGCCAGAAGGGCTCGGTCGTCCCGCTCGCCGACACCATCGAGGCCTTCGACCGTGTCGCCAAGGGCGAGTTCGACCACCTGCCCGAGCAGGCGTTCAACAGCTGCGGTGGACTCGACGACGTGGAGGCCGCCGCCGCCAAGATCAGCGGAAAGTAGCGGTTCGCCATGGCTGAGAAGTCCTTCCACGTCGAGGTTGTCTCCGCGGATTCGAGCCTGTACTCGGGAGAGGCCACGTTCGTGATCGCGCAGACCACCGTCGGTGAGCTGGGTGTCCTGGCCAACCACGAGCCGCTCCTGGGCCAGTTGGTCCCGGGTGGTTTCGTGGTCATCGTCGAGGAGAACGGCAACCGTCGTGCGGCAGCGGTCGAGGGCGGGTTCCTCTCCGTCACCGGCGAGGCCGTCACGGTGCTGGCGGAGTCGGCCGACTGGGCCGACGACGTCGACGTCAACGCGGAGAAGACCGCGCTCGACGAGGCGGAGCCGGATTCGCCCGAGTACCACCGTGCTCACGCGCGTCTGACTGCGGCACAACACCTTTCCCGGTAGAGCGAGCCGCGCGAGCGGTTCGGGTCAACGACCGACCTCGGCCGGCCATCGGAATTCTCCGATGGCCTGCCGAGGTCGTTTGGCGTCTCATGTGCACGTTCTGGCATGCTTGTTCCACAGCCCCCTGTCCCGCGTGTATGCAGCCCAAGCCGTCTGGAGCCCTACCGGGTTCGACGCTTCGCCTATCCGCGGTGACTGCACGAAGGAGTAGGTGATGTCGCTGGCGGTCGTGATGCTCAGTGTGCTGCTGGCGGTGGCGCTCCTGTTGTGTGGCTTCCTGGCGCTGCGTCTGGCGCAACTCCGACGCGCGGGTACTCCGGTCCTGCTGCGCACGGTGCCGGCCGGCGTCGACCAGGGATGGCGTCACGGCACCGTGCACTACAGCGACGACTCTCTGCGCTACTACCGGCTCACGTCGCTGAAACCGGGGCCGAACGTGACGTTCGCACGACAGGGCATGGAGATCTCCGGTCGTCGCGCCCCCGAGGGCACCGAGACGGATATCCTCGACGGCATGCTCATCCTGCAGGTGCAGACCGCCGGCCGCGCCGAGGACGACTACGAACTGGCGATGGGCCCGGGTGCGGTGACCGCGTTCCAGTCCTGGCTCGAATCCCGGCAGTCCGCGAGATCGCAGCGGCGCCGCAGCGCCTAGGATTCCGGCCGCGCCGGGGGACGTTGCCGGTTGCCGCCCGGAACCCACTTGACGTCGCCGGGCGAGTTCGCGCCCTGCTGGTCGCCTCCCGCGGCGGGGCGAGTGCGGTTCGCCACCCGCGACAGGATGAACAGCAGATCCGACAACCGGTTCAGGTATTTCGCGGGCAGCAGGCTGGTGTCGTCGGGGTGGGCGGCGACCGCGGCCCACGCCGAGCGCTCGGCCCGTCTGGTCACCGTACGTGCCTGATGCAGCAGGGCAGCCAGCGGTGTGCCGCCCGGCAGGATGAACGAGTCCAGTGCGGGCAGATCGACACCGAAGGAGTCGCACCAGCGCTCGAGGGCATCGATGTAATCCTGCGCGATGCGCAGCGGTGGGTACTCGGGGTCGTCGACGACCGGCGTGGAGAGGTCGGCGCCGGCGTCGAAGAGGTCGTTCTGGACGGTCGTGAGCACTTCCCGGAGGTCGTCGGGGACGTCACCCCCGAGTGCCAGGGCGAGACCGATGACGGCGTTCGCCTCGTCACAGTCGGCGTAGGCGACGACACGCGGATCGGTTTTGGGCACCCGGGAGAAGTCGCTCAGCCCGGTGGAGCCGTCGTCGCCCGTTCGGGTGTAGATCCTCGTCAGGTGTACCGCCATGCGTCGAATGTACTGCGCCGGACCCACGGGATCGGACGCACGGTCGGAGGACGTACTGGCCGGTGGGCCGGTGACCCCGGACGGTTAAGGTGGCAGTCGTGAGCGATCGGTTTCTGGTGTCCGGGGGAGCGCGTCTGTCCGGCGAGGTGGCAGTGGGGGGCGCGAAGAACAGCGTCCTGAAACTCATGGCCGCGGCCCTCCTTGCCGAGGGGACGACCGTGCTGACCAACGCACCCGAGATCGCCGATGTCCCGCTGATGGCGGACGTTCTCCGCGGTCTCGGTGCGGTCGTCGACATGGACGGCGAGACGGTCACCATCACGGCGCCGGCGGAGCCGAAGTTCCACGCCGACTTCGCGGCGGTCCGGCAGTTCCGCGCCTCGGTCTGTGTCCTCGGCCCGCTGATGGCGCGTTGTCACCGAGCCGTCGTGGCGCTGCCCGGCGGAGACGCGATCGGGTCGCGGCCGCTCGACATGCACCAGGCGGGTCTGCGCGCCCTGGGCGCCACCAGCTCGATCGAGCACGGCTGCGTGGTGGCCGAGGCCGACACGTTGGTCGGCGCACCGATCGCGCTGGAGTTCCCGTCGGTGGGGGCGACCGAGAACATCCTCATGGCCGCCGTGCTCGCCGAGGGACAGACCACCATCGACAACGCCGCCCGCGAGCCGGAGATCGTCGACCTGTGCGTGATGCTGCAGCAGATGGGCGCACAGATCGACGGCGCCGGCACCTCGACGCTGACCGTCGTCGGTGTGGACCGGCTGCATCCGACGACACACCGGGTGGTCGGAGACCGCATCGTCGGTGCCACCTGGGGGATTGCGGCCGCCATGACGCGCGGTGACGTCACCGTGCGCGGCGTGAAACCCGAACACCTGCAGCTGGTTCTGAACAAATTGGGCGACACCGGCGCGGTGGTCGACACCTTCGACGACGGCTTCCGGGTCCGGCACGATCGCCGGCCCACCGCCGTCAACGTCTCGACCCTGCCGTTTCCCGGATTCCCCACCGATCTGCAGCCGATGGCGATCGGCCTCGCCGCCATCTCCGACGGCATGTCGGTGATCACGGAGAACGTCTTCGAGGCCCGGTTCCGCTTCGTCGAGGAGATGGTCCGTCTCGGTGCGGATGCGCGGACCGACGGCCACCACGCCGTCATCCGCGGGATCGACCGCCTGTCGAGTGCGCCGGTCTGGTGTTCGGACATCCGGGCGGGCGCCGGCCTCGTGCTGGCCGGGCTCGTCGCCGACGGCGTGACCGAAGTACACGACGTCGAGCACATCGACCGCGGGTACCCGCACTTCGTGGAGATCCTGCGCAGTCTCGGCGGTGAGATCGAGCGCGTGCGCGACTGAACCCTGTCCGATCGGACAGGTACCGGCCCGTCCGGCCGGGTGCACTCTGGTCGAGGACGGGCAGGACCCCTTGTCCCGGTTGTGATCTGGACGACATTCTCGTTGTGACAGACCAACCGTCACAAGGAGTTCACCACCATGGCCATTGAGCTGAACCAGATCTGGGACTTCCCGATCAAGGAGTTCCACCCGTTCCCGAAGGCGAAGCTGGGTGTCGGCGCGCACGACATGCTCGGTGTCGAGGCCAAGGACCTGGGCATGACCCGTGCGCTCCTGATGACGACGGGTCTACGCGGCTCCGGCATCATCGAGGAGCTGATCGGCAAGATCGAGTACCAGGGCGTCGACGTGGTGCTCTACGACCAGGTGGAGTCCAACCCCAAGGACTACAACTGCATGGACGCCGCGGCCCTCTACCAGTCGGAGAAGTGCGACGGCATCATCTCGGTCGGTGGCGGCTCCAGCCACGACGCCGCCAAGGGTGCACGTATGGTCATCGCCCACGACGGCCGCAACATCAACGAGTTCGAGGGCTTCTCCAAGGCCACCAACAAGGAGAATCCGAAGCACATCGCGGTCTCGACGACGGCCGGCACCGGCTCGGAGACCTCCTGGGCCTACGTCATCACCGATACCTCGGACATGAACAAGCCGCACAAATGGGTGGCCTTCGACGACACCTGCCTCGTCGACCTGGCGATGGACGACCCGCTGCTCTACTACACGTGCCCCGAGCACTTCACCGCCTTCTGCGGTTTCGACGTGCTCGCGCACGCGAGCGAGCCCTACGTGTCGCGTCTGGACTTCGCACCCTCGCTGGGCAATGCCAAGTACTCGATCGAGCTGATCCGCGACCATCTGCGCACCGCCGTGTACGACCCGCGAAACCTGGCGGCCCGCACCGGGATGATGTACGCGCAGTACATCTCCGCGCAGGCGTTCAACTCCGGCGGCCTCGGTCTCGTGCACTCGCTGTCGCATGCGGTGAGCGCGTTCTATGACAGCCATCACGGGCTGAACAACGCCATCGCCCTTCCCCGCGTCTGGGAGTACAACCTGCCGTCTCGCTACGAGCGTTACGCCGAGATCGCCGCGCTGCTCGGTGTCGACACATCGAAGATGACGACGGTCCAGGCCGCCGACGCCGCCGTCGAGGAGGCCATCCGCTTGGGCAAAGACCTCGGCATCCCCGACAACTTCGGTCAGCTGTCGACGAGCAGCTACGACAAGAACCGGATGAACACCGGCAAGTACGAGGGCCGCGGCGAGACCATGGACACCTCGGACAAGCAGATCCGCGCCATCGCCGAGCACATGATGGACGACTGGTGCACGCCGGGCAACCCGCGGGAGAGCACCGTCGAGTCGCTGATCCCGATGGTGGCGCACGCCTTCACCGGCAGCTACTGATCCGCCCGCTCGCCCGCCTGATCCGAGATCCTGACTGTTCCGAGAACCGTAGGCCGACAAGGAGTCCGACATCCGATGACGCACGTGTGCGCACCTCGGGAAACCGCCGAGGACATCACCCGGGACATCACCCCGGACAGCCGTTCCTTCCCGTCCGTGGAGGAGCTGACCGAGGCGTTGGGTGAGCAGGGATACCTGATCGGTCCGGAACTGGCGGTCGTCGTCCATCTCGCGACGCTCCTCGACCGGCCCCTCCTGCTGGAGGGGCCGGCCGGGGTCGGCAAGACGGAGCTGGCGAAGGCGCTGGCGTCGGCATCGGGGCGCGAGCTGGTACGGCTGCAGTGCTACGAGGGTCTCGACGAGTCGCGTGCCCTCTACGAATGGGATTACGCGCGACAGCTTCTCCATGTGCAGATGCTGCGCGATCGCATCAGTGCCGAACTCGCCGCCGAGACGACCCTCTCGGCCGCGAGTTCGGCGCTGGCGCGCGCCGAGGTCGGCGTCTACACCGAGGACTTCCTGGTGGCCCGGCCACTGATGGCGGCCATCACGTCGGCCTCGCCGACGGTCCTGCTCGTCGACGAGATCGACCGCACCGACGAGGCGATGGAAGCGGTGATGCTCGAGGTCCTCGCCGAGCGCCAGGTGACGGTCCCCGAACTCGGGACGTTCGCGGCGCGGTCGTCGCCGTGGGTCATCCTGACCTCCAACGACACTCGCGAGCTATCGCCCGCGCTCAAACGTCGCTGCCTGCACTTCCAGGTCGACTACCCAGATCCGCAGACCGAGCGGGACATCGTCGCGGTCCGCGCGCCAGACGTCGAGGAGACGGTCATCGCCGAGGTGGTCGACCTCGCGCGCCGCCTCCGAGACCTCCCGTTGCGCAAGAGCCCGTCCATCGCGGAGGTGATCGACGCCGCGCGGGCCGCCTCGTACCTCGGAGCACGGGACGGACAGGCGGGCACGCCGATCGACGCCGAGCATCGCAGCGCTCTGCTGGCGCTGCTCGTGAAGTTCGGCGCGGACGGTGAGATCGCCCGGCGCGCACTGACTGCCGAGGCCGACAGCGGTGGGTCGCCGGTGAACGGATCACCGGTCGGCGTCGACGGCACGACGCCCGGCGGGTCGGTGACCGCGCGCGCCTTCGGTGCCGGGCGCGCCCGCAGTGCGGGTGTCCGACCGGGACGATGACGCCGATGACTGCGGCGTCGGCCACCCCGGTACCCGTCGCCGCCGCGAGGCGGGCGGACCCGCTCGACCTGCTCGCGGTCGCGTTCGGAAGGGTCCTGCGGAGCTCCGGGATCGCGGCCTCGCCCGCCGAGGTCATCGAGATCCGGCGGACCCTGTCGATGGTCGGCGCCGCCGAGCCGGCGGTCCTGCGTGCGGCGCTACAGAGCGTGTGCGTCAAATATGGCTACGAGACAGCGGGTTTCGAGCGGGCCTTCGAGCTCTTCTTCCTCGGCGCCGAACCCGATCGCGCCGACGAGGACGACCTTCCACGGGCCCGCGGCGTCGCGGCCGATCTGCCCGATGACGTGGTCTGGGACGAGGAATTCGAGGGCGCGGCCCGCCAGATCGGCGCCGACGAACACACCGACGAGATCGGCCACCTGATGGCCGACGATCCCGACGCCGCGCACCGGGACGCCGAGAGCGCTCACCGGGAGGAGAACGACTTCAGCGTCTCGGCCGGCGCCGAGCAGCTCGGCGTCGACCCGGACGGCGGCACGACCGGTGGGGGAGTGACCTACACGGTCGAGGTCGACACCGCCGACTCGTCGACCGTCGGCGAACTGACCGGATCGGCAGCCCGGGTCTCGAGCCGGCCGCTCGGGCTGACCGGGGCCCACGCAATCCTCGCCGCACTCGATGCCTACGATCCGCGCAAGGCATACGGCACCGACGGCAACGACGACCTCGGCGACGCCCGGAGGACCGAACTGGAACGGGCACTGGGTGCTTTCGTCGACGCGCTGGTCGCACGCCTGGACGCCGACGGCGGCGCCGAGGCGGTCTCCGGCGCCGACCGGTCGGCCGAGGGGTATGTCGACCAAGCTGAGATCGATCGCGCCTGCCACCGGCTGATCCAGCGCATGCGCGGCGCCCCGCGCCGGGTGGTCCGCCCGGTCGACCGGGGTGTCCTCGACATCCGGGCGACGATGCGCGCGTCGGTCGCGACCGACGGTGTGCCCGCCGAACTGTGGCGGCGCCGCAGGCGGCCCGGCCCGGTCCGGCTGCTGGTCCTCGTCGACGTGTCGTTGTCGGTCCGGCCGGTCACCGGGTTCATCCTGCGTCTCGCGCAGACTCTGCATCGCTTCGGCGACCGTTGCGAGGTCGTCGCGTTCGTCGATCGGCCGGTGCGCGTCACGACCGCACTGCGGTCCGCGGCGGCCGACTCGGCTCTCGCGGCGGTGCTCGCCGCCGACGGTCTGGATCTTGCCGCGACGAGCGACTACGGGCGCATGTTCGGCGAACTGCTAGGCGGCTGCGGGGACCTGATCAGCAGGCGGACATCGGTGCTCGTCGTCGGGGATGCGCGCAGCAACGGTCTCGATCCGCGTGTCGACCTGGTGGCCGAGGTCGGTCGTCGATCGCACCGAATCGCCTGGATCACACCGGAACCCGAGCGCTATTGGGCGCAATCCGGGTGCGCGATGGCCGACTACGCCGAGCACTGCAGCGGAGTCGTCAGCGTGCGTGACGGCGCCGAGATGCTCGCGCGTTGTGACGAGCTGGGTGCGGCGCTGAGGTGACCTGGGTAGCGTCGGGGTACCGCCGGGGCGAGGTGGTCGGACGGTGCGGTCGGAGTGGATGGAACGGAGGCGGGACGAATGGTGGGTGACGTCCGTCGGCGCGCATCGGGCCAGGTCGCCAAGTTCCACACCCCGGAGATCGTGCTGGGCCCGGGCGCCTTCGGGGAGGTGCCGGTCGCGACGGCGGGACTCGGGATGCGCCGACCGTTCGTGGTCAGCGATCGTTGTCTGGAACGCACCCCCTGGTACGCACAGCTGATGGCCGGGCTGCGTGCCGGCGGCCTCGACGCGGCGTCGTACCTGGATGTCTCGCCCAACCCACGGTCCGGCGAGGTCGCGGCGGCGTTCCTCGCCTACAAGGCACACGATGCCGACGGCCTCGTCGCCCTGGGCGGCGGTTCGGTGATCGACGCCGCCAAGGGTGTCGCGGTGTTGGCGGCCAACGGCGGTCACATCCTTGAGTACGAGGGAATCGACCGTGCCCGACGACCGCTCCCGCCACTCATCGCGGTGCCGACGACGGCCGGCAGCGGCGCCGACGTCTCCCAGTTCTGCATCATCAACGACGCCGAGCGGCGTACCAAGGTGACCATCATCGGGCGTTCACTCGTGCCGGACGTGACGGTGAGTGACCCGACCCTGCTGATGACCGCGCCCGCCGCGGTCACCGCCCAGGTCGGCATGGATGTACTCACCCACAGCGTCGAGGCCTACGTCTCGCTCGCGCACGGACGACTCACCGATTCGCTTGCGCTGGAATCCATTCGTGGCGTGTGGACGCATCTCGAACGCCTCGTCGACGATCCGCGGGACCGGGTCGCGGCCGAGGAGATGTCGCTCGCGGCGCTACGGGCGGGGATGGCGTTCACCAACGCGATCCTCGGCGCCACGCACGCGATGAGTCACCCGGTCGGCGGGCACTGTGACGCCCCGCACGGCGCGATCAACGCCGTCCTGCTGCCGCACGTGATCCGCTACAACGCCCATGTGTGTGCCGACGGCTTCGTCGACCTGGCCGACGCCATCGGGGTCGAGACATCCGGCGACGCCCGGACCGTCGCCGACCGACTGGCCGATGCGATCGCCGCGCTCGGCGCCCGGGTCGGCATGCCGGCGTCGCTCGAACCGCTGGGCGTGCGCAGCGCCGACCTCGACCGCCTCACCGCCCACGCGCTGGCCGATTCGTGCATGACCACCAACCCGCGGCGTCCGCAGGCCGCAGGCATCCGGGACCTCTACGCCGAAGCGCTGTGATGACCGGTCCGTCGCCCGAGCGAAGCGCTCTCCCCGAACAGGCCGACCTCGAGAGCCTGGTCGGACTCCGCAGCGTCAAGGGCAGCCACTACGCGGCGCTGCGCGGGGTCGAGGCGCGGCTGAGTCGGGTGGTCGGTGCGCTGGAGCGGATCTCGCGTGCTCTCGTCCGTACCGCCGAAGGGCCCGAGGCTTTGGTCATCGCGGTCGTCGAGGCGGCACGGGACCATCTGGGCGCGGACTGGGTCGTCTTCGCGCTAGCGGACGGCCGACTCGAGCAGTCGGCCCCGCGCCACCTGATCAGCGCGAGCGGTGGTCGGCTCTACGCCTTCGAAGGGTCCGAGCGGGCCGCCACACCCGACGACCTGCCCGACGAGGTGCTCAACCGGCTCAACGACATCCTCCGCGGACACGAGACCGTCCTGCACGGCGCGATCCTCCAGGAGGACCACGTCCACGTCCCCGTCGAACTCGACGGCAACGTCGTCGGGGGACTGTCGGCCTGGACACCGGTCGGTCGCATGGTCGATCCCACCGATCTCGTCGTGCTGCGCATCCTGGCCAGCCAGGCGATCGTCGCACTGCTCAACGCCGAGCTGTTCTCCGAGACCGACCGCCACGCAATGGAACTCGCCGAGCGCAACACCGAACTGGAACGTACCCAGCGCGAACTGTCGGCGGCGATGCGGGCGACCGTGCTCAACGAGGAGCGCGGACGGATCGCCCGCGAGCTCCACGACTCGGTCACCCAGTCGGTGCTGTCGGCGGGGGTGCAGATCGAACTGTGCCGCGGCCTCGTCGAAGGTCCCGCACTCGATCGCCTGGAGATGGCGGGCCGGCTGACCAAGGAGGCCGTGGAGCAGTTGCGGTCGTTCATCTACGCGCTCAACAACGCCACGAACGCGCCGTCGCCGAGTGTGCGCGACGTCCTCACCGAGCTGTGCTCGCTGCACATGCCGCCGGACCTTCGCACGGCGGTCCATATGCGCGGCCGGGAGCGCGATCTCGCCGATGAGGTCCAGCACGCCCTGCTGCGGATCGCCGGCGAGGCCCTCTTCAACACCGCCGTCCACTCGCGTGCCCACCAGGTCACGGTGACCCTCACCTACGCCGTGGACACCGTCGCACTGTCGGTCGACGACGACGGCGTCGGTGATCCCGAACATCTGCGCCGGGTGATGCGCACCGCGTCGCTCGGCGATCTCACGGCCGGACGGCACCGCGGCCTGGCCAACATGTCCTCGCGCGCCGCCGAGCTCGGAGGCGAACTGCGGATCCGCCGGTCGCGCATCGGCGGTATCCGCGTCGCGGTCGTGCTGCCGATCGGCACGGCCGGCTCCGCGACGCCCGACGACCCGCTCAGAACGAAGGAGTTCGGTTGAGCGACAACGACATCAGGCGCCCCATCCGGACGCTTCTCGTCGACGACCACGCCCTCCTGCGCCAGGGCATGCGGTCGCTGCTGGAGCGCGAGGACGTCGTCGACGTGGTCGGTGAGGCGGGATCGGCCGACGCCGCGCTGGCCGAGGTGAACGCCCGACACCCCGATGTCGTCGTGGTCGACCTCAAGCTGTCGGCGGGCACCGAGTACGAGGGGCTGCGGCTCATCGAGCAGATCGCGCAGCGCCACCCGGAGGTCGCTGCGCTGGTGCTGACCACGTTCCTCGACGACGATCTGGTCGTACGCGCCGTGCGGGCGGGAGCCCGGGGGTACGTGGTCAAAGATGTCGACACGACCGAACTCGTGCGCGCGATCCAGGCGGTGTCCGGCGGCGGCAGCGCCTTCGACCCGCGCAGCGCGGCCGTCGTCCTCCGCGCGGTGTCCGGCGAGAACGAGAAGTCCGAGGCACTCAGCGACCGGGAGCGCGAGGTCTTGCGTCTCCTTGCCGACGGACTGTCGAACAAGCGGATCGGCGAGACCCTCTACATCTCGGAATCGACCGTGAAATTCCACATTCGCAACATCATTCGCAAGCTCGGGGTGTCCAAACGGACCGACGCGGTGTACATCGCCAGCAAACGCGGGCTGATCTGACGCGGTCGCTCGGTACCCGCGGCCGGACTCGAGGAATCAGGACCGGGGGGTGAGGACGAGCCATCCGCCGTGATCGACGACGACCTCGGCGCCGGCATGCGGGACGGCTCGAGCCCAGCCGCACAGGTCGTTCTCGGTGAGCCGGACGAGGTGGCCGAAATGCGGGCTCGGCTCGTCTTCGAACGGCACGCCGATGACCACGCGCTGCCGGGCGACCCGGAGGGCCTCGCCGATCGCGGCGTGCGCCCCCGCGGGATCGAGATGTTCGAGGAGATGGATGAGCGTGACGGTGTCGGCCGAGTCGTCGGCGTAGGGGAGAGCGATCGCGTTCCCGACGGTTGCGACGACGGGCAGTCGGAGTCGGTGAGCGGCGTCGGAGAGCAACGACACCGCTCCGGGCGAGATGTCGCAGGCCGCGACCTGGAGACCGTCCAGGGCGCAGGCGAGAGCGAAGAAGCCGAAGCACGATCCCACCTCGAGGACGTCCCCGCCCGAGACCAGGCTCCGCGCGCGTTCGTGGACGGGAGCGAATGCCGATGCGCCCGTGCGTAGTTCGCGAAGCGTGTTGTCGTAGAAAGCCGCCCACGCGTCGGTGTACCTACTCGCCGAGGTGCGGATGATCCCCATCGCGGCGCATTCGAACTGCGACTGGCCGGCCAGCACGCCGGCCTCGACGAGGGCGACGAGTCCGTCGACGACCACGGCGTCGGAGATGCTGTGCTCGTCGAAGGGATGGGCGATGTGCAGGACGCCCGCCTGTCGGCGCCAGGAGAGGAGACCGCAACGCGTGAACCCCTCGGGGACAAGCGCGGACGAGACAACCCGCGTTGGGAGTCCGGGTACCGGCGAAGAGCCGATGGGCGCGGTCGTCGGGGTCGTGGCCAGTTCGGTCGCGGTCATGTTTCGACCGTATGAGCGCTCTGACCTGCGCATAACTGACCGACCGGGGGTGATGACCTGTCCGAAAGGACGGTCTGCGACGCACGTCACATCGATGTGATTCACGCAATCCGCGCGCAGCAGCGGGATTCGGTTCCGCGCGGCAGGCGATGACCTGCGGCGATGGCTGTTGGGGCGGGCGGCGAGCAGGCGATTTGACCCCGACGATCCGGTTGCGTAACTTTCTTCGAGTCAGCGAGCCACGGCGCCGCCCCGGAAGACCTGGAAGGGTCTGATGGTGGGGAGTGGAGACCGGGTTTCTTGGCTGGCCGCCCCTGAGTGTTTTGGCTTGAGTCGTTGAGGCTTGGGTAGAGTGTTTGGGGTTGCTGGGTCTCTCAGTGGTTCGGAATTCTTCGGGGTTGCGGGCTGCGGGTGGGGTCTGGTAGGCTGGAAGAGTTGCCCCGGAGACGGGGTGGCTGGCAATGTTGAATACGAAGTCTGCTGGTGAGAGCCCTGTTGAGGGGTGGGTAGCTGGTGGGTGTGTGTTCTTTGAGAACTCGATAGTGTGATGATGAATTGTCTGATGCCAATTTGGCATCGTGCATCTTTGTGGATGTAGATGTTTGTTTTTTTGTGTGGCGTCCGGGCCCCGTCCTGGGTGTCACATTTTGCTAGGTTTATTTTGGTCAGGTTGTGCTTTCCTGATTGTGTTGAAACGCCGGCCTTTTT
>NZ_JAMBDT010000050.1:0-36136 GCF_025143765.1 Gordonia sp. p3-SID1431 | reverse complement strand
TGGGACCGCATCAGTCCCTTGACAACTCCACAGTGACACTCCAGTCGGCTCCGTTCCCGGTCGGATCGTGGACCGGGAACGGGGCCGTACTGTGACACCCTCGCCGCTACTCCGCCCTTGCACCTGGACCACATGCGGGCTGACGGCCGCCGTGAACTGCCAAATGGGCTGCCGCCCCGTCAGTGGGCCGCGATACTTCCGACTGCGGCAAATCGATGTCCGGTAGCGCACCCTGTTGGGCAGCTTCACCTGCAGGCCGAAGTTCCTCTTAGACAACTGCGCCCAATGGAAAGACCGGCATCGCTGTATGCCCGTGCCCCCGACATTGAAGCGCTCCTTCGGCCGAACGTGCGCTACTGACAACATACGCAACCGATCCGCGGAAGCGTGGCTGCCCCACCCCCGGCCGCAAGGCTCAACCGAGGAGCGCAGTCGACCTCGACCGGCGGGACTGTCTCGCATACCTGCCCCGACTTGTGACCGACAGACTGCAACTCGACTCCCAGACCTCGATCGAAGTCTGCCGGTCGAGTTGAAGTTTGCCGGTCGCCGGACCCTTCGTGGCTCGTCGCTACGCTCCTCGCACCTCAGGGAGCAGGGGCTGACGCGCCCTCCGCAAGCTCCGGACGCTCCTCAGGGAGCAGGGGCTGACGCGCCCTCCGCAAGCTCCGGACGCTCCTCAGGGAGCAGGGGCTGCCGCGGGCACACCGACGACAACCGCCTGCTCATCACGCCGACGTCAGCTGACCGCGAGCCACGCCGCGAGTCCGAGCCCGCACACCCCGACCACGATCCGGAGCGGCCCGGGCGGCAGCCGTTTCACGACAGGCGGGCCGCACCACCCGCCGGCAAGACAGCCGACGGCCATGGCGAGCGCCGCCCACCAGTCGACGGGACCCCAGATCATGAAACCGATGGCAGCGATCGTGTTGGCGATGCCGAGGAACAACGACTTGGACAACGCTGCGCGCCACAATGGTTCGCTGGTCACCACGAGCATCAGCGCGAGGATCATGATGCCGGCGCCCGCCCCGAAGTACCCGCCGTACACCGAGATCAGCGTCAGGCCCAGGATGAACACCCAGGGACGCTCGACGTGCGAGGTGGCCCACCGCCGCAGAACCGGTTGCGCCAACAGGGCGATCGCGGCGATCGCGACCAGGAACGGCACAACGGCTTCGAACGCCTCGGCCGGCGTCGACAGCAACAGCACCGCCCCGACCGTGCCGCCGATGAGCGAGGCGATCGCGCCGATGATCAGCCGCCTGCGGTCACCGTCGAGGAGGGAGCGTCCCGACTGTGCGGTACTGCCCACCCCGACGGCGACCAGCGCGACCGTGTTCGTGACATTGGCCGCGATCGGACTGAGTCCGACCGCGAGCAGTGCGGGATAGCTGACGATCGACGCCAGCCCGGTGATGTAGCCGATCAGGCCGGCGCCGAAACCGGCGACGACCAGTAGAGCGAGATCAGTGAGCGAAATGACGCGCCCCGGTGAGGTAGAGCGTCACGCCCGCCTCGTCGGCCGCCTCGATCACCTCGTTGTCTCGAATCGAACCGCCCGGCTGCGCAACGGCTTTCACCCCGGCCGACAGCAGCACCTGCAGTCCGTCCGGGAAGGGGAAGAACGCGTCCGACGCCCCGACACTCCCCGCTGCCCGGTCGCCGGCGCGTTGCACGGCCAGGTGCGCGGAGTCGACGCGATTGACCTGGCCCATGCCGACGCCGACCGACGCACCGTCGGACGCCAGCAGGATGGCGTTGGACTTGACCGAACGGCACGCACGCCAGGCGAACTCGAGGTCGGCAAGGGTCTGGTTGTCGGCCGGCGGACCCGCCACGAGGTTCCAGTTGGCCGGATTGTCGCCGTCGGCGTCGAGGACGTCGCGCTGCTGCATCAGCAGTCCACCCGACACCGGCTTCGTCTCGATCCCGGTTGCGGCCGGCGGGGTGGCCACCAGGACGCGGATGTTCTTCTTGCGGGTCAGCACCGAGAGCGCGCCGTCGGCGAAGCCGGGCGCGACGATGACCTCGGTGAAGATCTCGGCGACCTGCTCGGCCATCGCGACGGTGATCTCGCGATTCGCCGCGATCACGCCGCCGTAGGCACTGACCGGATCGCACGCGTGCGCCTTGCGATGCGCCTCCGCGATGTCGGCGCCGATCGCGATGCCACACGGGTTGGCGTGCTTGATGATCGCGACCGCCGGGGCATCGAAGTCGTAGGCGGCGCGCCACGCGGCGTCGGCGTCGGTGTAGTTGTTGTAGCTCATCTCCTTGCCGTGGAGCTGCTCGGCGGTCGCAACCCCGCCGGCCCCCGCGTTGCCGACATACAGTGCGGCCGGCTGGTGCGGGTTCTCGCCGTAACGCAGCACCGCGGAGCGGGTCCAGGTCGCACCGGCCCACGCCGGGAACTGCGACTCGTCCTCGGGCGCAACCACACTCGACATCCACGACGCCACCGCGACGTCATAGTCGGCGGTGTGCCGGAAAGCCTTGGCCGCGAGCTTCTTCCGGTCGACGAGCGAGAACCCGTCGGCCGCGAGGGCCTCGGTCACCAGCGAGTAGTCATCGGGATCGACCACGACAGCGACCGACGGGTGGTTCTTCGCGGCCCCACGCACCATCGACGGGCCGCCGATGTCGATTTGCTCGATGCACTCGTCCGGAGTCGCACCGGACGCCACCGTCTCGGTGAACGGATAGAGATTGACGACGACGAGATCGAATGCGGCGACGCCCAGTTCGTCGAGCTGAGCCACATGATCGGACTTGCGGGTGTCGGCGAGGATGCCCGCGTGCACCTTGGGGTGCAGGGTCTTGACGCGGCCGTCGAGGCACTCGGGGAAGCCCGTCAGCGTGGACACCTCCACGACCGGCACGCCCGCGCCGGCGATGGTCTTTGCGGTGGACCCGGTGGACACGATCTCCACTCCGGCCGCGTGTAGTGCCGTCGCGAGGTCGGCGAGACCGCTCTTGTCGTAGACACTCACCAGCGCGCGCCGAATCGGTCGACGAGAGCTGTCAGAGCTGGGTGCGTTCACGGGATGCGGGCCTTTCGTCCATCGATGACTACTCCTCTGGTGACCAGTGCGGTCACCACGTCGGCGAGCAACACGCGCTCAACCGTCTTGATTCGCTCGTGCAGGCTGTCGGCGGTGTCGTCGTCGACGACGCTGACCACCTGTTGCGCCAGAATCGGGCCGGTGTCCACGCCCTCGTCGACAAGATGGACCGTCGCGCCGGTGACCTTGACGCCGTAGTCGAGCGCCTCGGCGACCCCGTGGGCGCCCGGAAACGCTGGTAGCAGCGCTGGATGACTGTTGACGACGCGACCGCCGAACCGGCCGAGAAAAGCCGGGCCGAGGATCTTCATGAAACCGGCGGTCACCACCCACTCCGGCTCGATCGCGGCGACCTCGTCGGTCAGCGCACGATCCCACGTCGCACGGTCGGCGTGGTCGGCGACACGGCAGGTGATGAGCGGGATGTCGTGGCGCTGCGCGACCTCTTGCGCCCGGCACGAGCGGTCGACCACGATCGCCGCGACACGGAACGGGGCATCCTCGTCACCGGCGCGCGCGATCAGCGATTCCAGCAGCGAACCGGTGCCCGACGCCATCACCACCAGCGGGGTGCGACCAGGTGCCGTCGGGGATGTCACGTCGTCGAGACTAATCGCCGCACGTTGGGCCGCCCGCGCCGGGTGGCGCCGCCGGGGCACGCCCGGGAAGCGCGCTGTCAGCGTTGCCGTGAGGCCCCGTGCGAACCGGGATGGAGGTCGTGATCCACGTCGACGGCGAGATCCGCCACGTCGAGATCGTCGTCGTACACGCGGTTCTTCGCCGGCGCGCGCCCGGATGCGGTGTCGAGATCAGAGTCGTCCGGGTCCGACCCGGCGACGTACTCCGCGTCGTCGTCCGCGAGGTCAGCGTCCCCGAATTCACCGTCGTCGAACTCACCGTCGTCGTAGTCCGAGTCCTCGTACTCGCCGTCCTCGAATTCACCGTCCTCGACTTCCGAGTACTCGGCGTACTCGTCGTCCTCGTCCAGATCGGTGACGATGACGTATTCGTCTTCGTAACCGAGGTCGAGGGGATCGTCGAAGTACTCATCGCCGACAGCGAGACGTGCCGCTCGGGTCGACGGCAGGAAGGCGTAGACGAGCACGATGAGCAGGCCGACGACCGCGATCCAACCCAGTGTGAAGACCCCGGCCGCCGACACCGTCACGACGACCTCGCCGAACTCCCCCAGCGTTCCACCCGCCGAGACGGTGAGAACGGCGACCACCGAAGCCGCGACCGCCGCGGCGACACCCACCGAACGCACGTGGGCCATGGGATCGAGGTCGCGGCATCGCCAGCCGACGAACGCGGCGACACCGGCCGGCACGAGCAGTCCGACGAATCCCCATGCCCCGGCACCCGGCCCGTCGGGAAGGACCGCGAGAACCGGGACGGGCGGGACGGCGTCACCGCGGACCGTGAACAGGTCGACCGTCGTCGCACCGATCTGGACGTCGGAACCCACGAGCACCGCCATCGCGGCGACCATCACGTTCGGGAGGTAGAGCATCGACAGCAGGGTGAGTCCCAGGAACCCATCGAAGTCGTAACCGGTCTCGATCAGTTCACCGATCTGCCCGTGCCTCATCAACATGCGCAGACACACCAGCACGGCTCCGGCCACCAGTAGCAGCATGGCCGCCACCAGCCCGTACCGGAAACCGCGACGATCGGCGTGGGTCACACCCCCGCGGACGGCGAAGTCGCGTCGTCGGCTCCACACGACACCGGCGACCGCCGCACCGCCGTGTACGCCGAGGGTGTAGAGGAACGCAAGCAGCGCGTTGGGCGTCTGCACCGGCAGGACCGACCCGCCGTCCATGACGACCGCCAGGGACATCGCGGTGATGAGAACGGGACCGATCACCGCCGAGAACACGACGGCGCCGAGGTCGAACAGGTCGTGCCGATCGCGTTCGTTCGAGTTCGTGCCACCGGCGACGGCCCGGGCCGTCAGCCAGGCAGTGCCGGCGGCGACCGCCAGCGTCGGCAGCAGCGGCAGCACACCTATGGTGACCCCGCTGATCGTGACCGGCACCTGGTGGACGGCCAGCCAGCCCGAGGCGATCGCACTCGGCAGTCCGGTCAGTCCGCTGCCGGCCAGGAGCAGCACCGAGAGCATCACGACGATCAGCGTCACCAGTGCTGTCGCGGGAACGGTGAACGCGACAACCGCGAGCTGCCGGGCCGAGCCCTCGGCCGCCGTGCGCTGCGCACGACGTGATCGCCGCAGGTTACGCAGCTGCGACGCCAGATTGTCCGTGGTCGGGTCCGACTTGAGGGAGGGCATCGTCATGAGCCTGACACGGTCCCGGCCGAGGCTGTCGTAGACGCGCCGAGCGGGCTGTGAAAGGGAGTCAGCTCACCATGTGGCTTCGACTCGGCTCGTCGCTGCGCTCCTCACCGGCTCAACCAGCGGGGGCCGGCTTGGCCGACGGCGAAACACAGAGCCCCGGCGACCGATGGTCGACGGGGCACTGTTGGGGTTCTGTCAGTTGCCGCTGCCGGTGGGCGGTTCCGGCTTCTGGAAGACCGTGGTCGAGTGGTCTCCGGCCGGGGTGTCGGTGCCCGAGGGGCCAGCGGATCCACCGGGCGCGGCCGGGGATGCGCCCGAGGCGCCGGCCGCGTACTGGCCGGGTCGGTAGTCCCCGTAGCCCGACTCGCCGTGACCGGAGGCCGATGCCGACGATTCGCTCGCACCGCCGGAGTAACCGCTCTGACCGGCGGTCGACGCGCCCGACGACTGCGAGTAGGCCGACGGGTCGTAGTTCGCCGACGACTGCTGGCCGTATTGAGCCTGCGCGCTGCCGGTGCCGTAGGCGGTGGTCTGCGCGTCGCCGTAGCCACCGGTCTGCTGGTGAGCGCCGGTGTCGGACTGCGCGGCCGACGAGCCGGGGGCCACCGCTGCGGTTGCCGAGCCCACCGCGGGCGCCACCTTGATGACGCCGGCGTCGACGAGCAACCACACGACTGCGAGGACCGCGGACAGGAGGGTGAAGATCAGCAGCACGATCGCCCCGGCACCGTTGTCGTCGATGTTGAGGAACTGGAACAGCGTGATCAGGAACGAGGTGATCGCCAGCGACGCCACGATCGGCGCCGCAGGCACCTTGATGCCCGGGATCAGCGAGATGAGCGCCAGGATTCCGGCAACGCTGATCAGCGTGTACGGCGCGTTGTACTGGGTCTGGAACAGCTTGAGCGCGAAGTCATAGGTCTCGGCGGCGGACAGGAACCCGCTGAAGAGGACGATGAGGCCGAAGGCGCCGATCGCGGCGGCGAGGAGAACCGGGGTGATGGCCGGCAGTCCCTGACTCGGCGCCTTGGTCGGCTGCGGGGAGTATCCGTACTGACCGTAGCCCTGCTGGCCCTGCTGGTCCTGACCGTATCCGGGTTGGCCGTACCCCTGCTGGCCATATCCCTGCGCGGGGCTCTGGCCGTAACCCGGCTGCCCCTGGCCGTAGGACTGTCCGCTCTGACCGTACTGCTGACCCCCGTACTGCTGACCCCCGTACTGCTGGGCCTGACCGTACTGGTCCGAGCCGGGCGCGGGGCTCGCCTGCGGACCCGTGTTGTGCGCGCCGGACTGGGGATATCCGGATTGATTGCCGTACTGGCCGTAGGACTGGCCGGACTCGGGCTGCTGCTGCCCGTAGCCGCCGGGTGGGTAGGTCATGACGATCTCCTGGTCGGGTCGGTCGGTCAGGATCAGCGGGTCGCGTCGAGGTGACGGCGTCCGGCCGTCGCCCCCCACGAGCGCAGAACTATCGACCACGCTAGTACACATACCCGCCGGGTCCGATGACCCTTGCACATCGGGGTCGCCCCGCCGGGCCAGAATCCCGCTCACCAGCGATGCGCGCGCCCTTGCTCGGCGTACCAGTTGATCAGCGCGTAGTCGTCGACCGCCTTGGGGTCGATGTTGACCTCGGAACGGCCCGCCAGAATCGCGGTGACCGGAACCTCGAGCTTCTTTCCGGTCCGGGTGTGCGGAATCCCGGGGGCCTCGATGACCTCGTCGGGCACATGGCGTTTGGAGAGGCGGTCGCGGACCGCGCCCGCGATCCGGCCGATCAGCGCGTCGTCGAGCGTCGCGCCGGGGACCAGGGTGACGAACAGCGGCATCCAATAGGCGCCGTCCGGTCCGTCGACACCGAGCACGAAGGCCTCGGCGATCTCGTCGAGCGCTTCGACGACCTCGTAGATGTCGGCCGATCCCATCCGGATCCCGTGGCGGTTCAACGTCGCGTCGCTGCGGCCGTGGATCACGAGCGACCCACGTTCGGTCACCGTCACCCAGTCGCCGTGCCGCCAGACCGGTTTCTCCGGATTCGACGCACCGCCCTCCCATTCGTGGGCGAAATAAGCCGCGCGGTAGCGCGCACCGTCGGGATCGTCCCAGAAGCTCACGGGCATCGACGGCATCGGCGCGGTGACGACGAGTTCACCCACCTCCCCCACCAGCGGGCGGGCGTCGGGCGACCAACTCTCCAGTGCCACACCGAGGTAGCGCACCGACAGCTCCCCCGGGACGACCGGTACACCGGTGGAGCCGCCGGCGAACGCGGACACGATGTCGGTGCCGCCGCTGATCGACGAGATGGGCAGTCCGGCCCCGACGTGGTCGTCGACCCAGGTGAAAAGGTCTGCGGCGAGCGATGATCCGGTACTGCCGAGTGTTCGCAATCGGCCGAGGTCGTGCTGACGCCCCGGCTCCAGACCCGCCTTCCGCGAGGCCTGCAGCTGGCCGGGGCTCGTACCGAAGTAGTTGACGCGCTCGTCGTCGACGACCTGCCACAGGCGGTCGGCGTCGGGGTACAGGGGCGAACCGCTGTAACAGACGATCCGCGAACCGCAGAGAAGTCCGGCGACCTGATAGTTCCACATCATCCAGCTGAGCGCGGTCTGCCAGAAGAACACGTCGTCTGCGGACAGATCGCCGTGCAGGGCACCGGCTTTCAGGTGCTCCAGCAGGACTCCCCCGTGTCCGTGCACGATGCCTTTGGGGCGTCCGGTGGTGCCCGAACTGAACAGCACCCAGAGCGGATGATCGAAGGGCACCTTGACGGGGTGGAAGTCGCCGGGGTCGCTGGTGACGGCGTCGGCATAGTCGAGGGCCGACGAGGACTCCTCGGTCGCGCCGATCGTGATGTGCGCGACCAGGTCCGGCAGTAGCCCGGCGAGCTCGGCGCTGTCGGCGCGCTTGTCGACGACCTTGCCGTTGTAGCGATATCCGGCGGCGGTGAACAGGACCTTGGGTGCGAGTTGGCCGAGTCGGCCGGCTGCCCCCTGCGGGGCATAGTCCTGGCCACATCCGGACCAGATCGCGCCCAGGGATGCGGTGGCCAGGAAGGCGATGACGGCCTCCGGGATGTCGGGGAGGTAGGCGGCCACCACGTCCCCCGACCCCACTCCGCGCGCACGCAGGGTCGCGGCCAGGCCCGCGACCTGCGCCGGCAGTTCCGCCCACGCGATCTCGGAACGGTCACCGGCCTCGTCGATGCCCACGATCGCGGCGCCGGGCAGGGCGGCGTGCCGCAGGATCTGATCGACGTAGTTCAGCCGCATCCCGGGGAACCAGACCGCACCGGGCATCCGGTCGTCGGCGAGCACCGCCTCGTCCCCGGGCCCGAGCGGTTCCGCGGCGAGGGCGTCGAGGTCGAAGAATTCCCATACGGCACGCCAGAACCGGGCCGGGTGTTCCACCGACCACGACCACAGATCGCCGTAATAGTCTGTGTCGGTCTCGAACCGCCCGGTCTCGAAACGCTCGGCGACGAAGCGGCCGAACCGGTCCATCTGGGTGCTCGTGACCTGCTCCGCAGTCCTCGACGTGGTCATCGCAACTGCTCGAGGATCGAGACCGCCTCGTCGCGCATCGCCACCTTGCGGACCTTCCCGGTGACGGTCATCGGGAACTCTTCGACCACATGGACGTACCGCGGGATCTTGTGTCGCGCGATCTTGCCGGTCGCGAACTCGCGCAGGTCGTCGGCGGTGAATTCTGTTGCGGTGTCGCGCAACCGGACCCAGGCCATCAGCTCCTCGCCGTATTTCACGTCGGGCACCCCGATCACCTGGGCGTCGAGGATGTCGGGATGGGTGTAGAGGAACTCCTCGATCTCGCGCGGGTAGATGTTCTCCCCGCCGCGGATCACCATGTCCTTGATGCGCCCGGTGATCCGGACATAACCGTTCTCGTCCATGTCGGCGAGGTCGCCGGTGTGCATCCAGCCGTCGGCGTCGATGGCCTCGGCCGTCTTCTCCGGGTCGTTCCAGTATCCGGTCATCACCGAGTAACCGCGCGTACACAACTCGCCCGTCTCGCCGCGCGCCGAGGTCTCCCCGGTTCCGGGATCGACGACCTTGATCTCCAGGTGCGGGCCGACCCGCCCGACGGTGGTCACACGCAACTCGAGGGGATCGTCGACCCGCGTCTGCGTCGACACCGGCGACGTCTCGGTCATGCCGTAACAGATCGACACCTCGCGCATGTGCATGCGGTCGACGACCTGCCGCATGACGTACTCGGGGCACGGCGACCCCGCCATGATGCCGGTGCGCAGGCTCGACAGGTCGATGTCGCGCCCGTCGTCGAGCAGGCCGAGTTCGGCGATGAACATGGTGGGCACGCCGTAGAGGCTGGTGCAGCGGTACTCCGCGACCGCCTCGAGGGTGGCCCGCGGGTCGAAGGCCGGCGCCGGAATCACCATCGCCGCGCCGTGACTCGTCGCCGCGAGGTTACCCATCACCATGCCGAAGCAGTGGTAGAAGGGCACGGGTAGGCAGATCCGGTCGTCGGCGGTGTAGTTCAGCAGTTCGCCGACGAGGTACCCGTTGTTCCCGATGTTCCGGTGCGACAGCGTCGCACCCTTCGGGAAACCCGTTGTACCCGAGGTGTACTGGATGTTGATCGGGTCGTCGGGTGAGAGCGACGCAGCGATCTCGTCGACGCGTGTGAGCTCGTCGGCGCTCGGCTCGACACACAGCGCATCCCAGCCGGGGGATTCGAACAGGACCACTTCGCGCAGCTCCGGGCACTGTGGCCGGGCCTGGTCGAGCATCGTCGAATAGGCCGAGTCCTTGAAGCTCTCGGCGGCCAGGACGACGCTCGTCCCGGACTGCTGCAGCGCGTACTCGATCTCGTTCTGCCGGTACGCGGGATTGAGATTGACCAGCACGGCGCCGATCTCGGCCGCGGCGTACTGGGTCAACACCCATTCGAACCGGTTCGGCGACCACAGCCCGACGCGGTCGCCGACCGACACGCCGAGTCGTAGCAGTCCGGCCGCGAGCGCGCGTACGTCACGGTGGAACTCGGTGTATCGCCATTCCCGCCGTGCGGCGGCGTCGATCAACGCGGTTCGCTCGCCGTGGTCCGCGACGGTTCGAGCCAGGGTGGCTCCGATGGTCTCGGTGAGCAGTGCCGGTGTCTCCTCACCGCGCGTGTGTGCAGGCTTCGGGTGCGCCTCGGTGCTCATGTTCTCGCTCCGGTCTGTTCTCGGGGGGTGGATGCCCGGATGGTCGGGGGCTTCGTCAGTTCTCGGGGGCGGGATCGGTACGCGTACCGCTCACACGGGACAGGACGACCTCCGCCTGGCGCAGGACCGGCCCGTCGATCATCTGACCGTCGAGGCTGAACACCCCGCCCGCGTGTTCGGCCGCACCGTCGAGGACCTTGCGCGCCCACTCGACCGCCTCGTCCGACGGGCGGTAACCGTTCCGGATGTGATCGACCTGGGACGGATGGATGCATGCGGTCGCGGTGTAACCCAGGGCCACCGCGTCGCGGACCTCGGCGACGAGTCCGTCGACGTCGGAGATGTCGAGGTGCACCGAGTCGACGGCGAACTTCCCGTACGCGGCGGCCGCGATGCGGACCATCGACCGGACCCAACTCGCGACGTCCCGGTACTCACCCGGCCGGGCTTCACCCGGACCGAACCGGCTCGACGTGCCGCCGAGGCCCGCGACGAGATCCTCTGCCCCCCACATCAGTCCGATGCAGTTGGAGGTGGCGGCGATGTCGCGGGCGCGGGTCGCGCCGAGCGGCGTCTCGATCAGTGCGATCGTCTGGAACGCGGTGTCCAGGATCGAGGACACGTCCTCGGCCTTGGCCTGCATCACCACCCGGTAGTTCGTCTCCGAGACGGCGGCGAGATCGCGCCGGTAGTCGCCGGTACCGGCCGGGTTGATCCGCACGATGGTGCGGTCCGGATCGACCGGATTGGCGACGAGAGCCTCCCGGGCTGCGGCGCGGTTCGTCGGCGACACCGCGTCCTCGAGGTCGAGGATGACGACGTCGGCCCGGTCGAGGGCCTTCTGGTATCGCTCGGGACGGTCCGCCGGGCAGAACAACATCGCCGGCCCGGGCGGCAGCCACGCGTTGGTGAGCTGCCCCGACAGTCCGGAACCCGCGACCGGGCCGCCGGGTGGGTCCTCGAAGAACATCGTCGTCACTCCGTCCGTTGCCTGCGCACCAGCGTTGCTCGTGCGGCGCGGGCGACGACCTCGCCGTGCTGGTTGCGTCCGATGTGGGTCAAGTTCACCACGCCCTCACCCGGACGCGACCGCGATTCGCGTTTACCGGTGCACTCGGTCTCCGCGTACAGGGTGTCGCCGGCGAACAACGGCGCCGGGAAGGCGACCTCGCTGAAGCCCAGGTTCGCCACGAGGGTGCCCTGGGTGAGTTGGGAGACCGACAATCCCACGATCGTCGACAGGGTGAACATGGAGTTGATCAGCCGTTGCCCGCCGAAACCCGGCTGTTCGGCCGACCAGGCGGCGTCGAGGTGCAGCGCCTGTGTGTTCATGGTCAGCGTCGTGAACAGCACGTTGTCGGCCTCGGTGACAGTGCGTCCGGGCCGGTGTTCGTAGATCGTGCCCTCCTCGAACTCGCCGAACCACAACCCGCGCTGCACGATTCGACGCCCGCCGGTGGTGTCGCTCATGCGAACCCCAGCTCGCGTGCGATCAGCATGAGCTGCACCTCGGTCGTGCCCTCACCGATCTCGAGGATCTTCGAATCGCGGTAGTGCCGGGCGACGGGATATTCGTTCATGAAGCCGTACCCGCCGTGGATCTGCGTGGCCATCCGGGCATTGTCCATCGCCGCCTCACTGGCGATCATCTTGGCGATCGACGCCTCCTTCTTGAAGGGCTTGCCCGCCAACATCTTCGCCGCCGCGTCGTAGTAGGCGGTCCGCGCGACGTGGGCGCGCGCCTCCATCCGGGCGATCGCAAAGGACACCGACTGGTACTCACCGATCGCCTTGCCGAAGGATTGTCGCTCCTTGGCGTACTTCACGCTCTCGTCGACGCACCCCTGGGCGACGCCGGTGGCGAGGGCTGCGATGGCGATCCGCCCCTCGTCGAGGATGGACAGGAAGTTGGCGTATCCGCGGCCGCGGACACCGAGCAGGTTCTCCTTGGGAACGCGCACGTCGGTGAAGGTCAGCGGATGGGTGTCCGAGGCATTCCACCCGACCTTATTGTACGCCGGCTCGGCGGTGAAACCCGGCGTGCCGGACGGCACGATGATCGTGGAGATCTCCTTCTTGCCGTTCTCCTTCACCCCGGTCACCGCGGTCACCGTCACCAGTGAGGTGATGTCGGTCCCCGAGTTGGTGATGAACTGCTTGCCGCCGTTGATGATCCAGGAGTCACCGTCGTCCCGGGCCGTGGTCGCGGTGGCCCCGGCATCCGAACCCGCCCCGGGTTCGGTCAACCCGAAGCCGGCGAGCGCCGTGCCCGCGGTGAGTTCGGGGAGGTACTGCTCTTTCTGCTCCTCGCTGCCGAATCGGTAGATGGGCATGGCGCCCAGACTCACCCCGGCCTCGAGGGTGATGGCGACGGACTGGTCGACCTTGCCGAGTTCCTCCAGCGCGAGCGACAGGGCGAAGTAGTCGCCGCCCATGCCGCCGTACTTCTCGTCGAAGGGAAGCCCGAACAGTCCCATCTTGCCCATCTGGGCGACGACGTCATACGGAAAGCTGTGCTCGGCATCGTGTTTCGCGGCCACCGGCGCCACCACGGTCTGCGCGAAGTCGCGGACCGTCGCGATGAGGTCGGTGTACTCCTGGGTGAGTTCCATGTGAGTGTTCTCCTGGGAAGGTTGTCGACGGGTGGTTCAGGGCCCTTCGTGGCTCGTCGCTTTCGCTCCTCGCACCTCAGGGATCAGTAAAGGCTCGTCGCTTTCGCTCCTCGCACCTCAGGGATCAGTAAAGGCTCGTCGCTTTCGCTCCTCGCACCTCAGGGATCAAGGGGATCGCCGGCGGTGACGACGGCGAGGATCTGTCCCGCGTCGACCTTGTCCCCCACCTTCACGGAGATGTCGACGGTGCCGTCCACCGGCGCGGTGAGTGCATGTTCCATCTTCATCGCCTCGACGACGACGATCGACTGGCCGGCGGAGACGTCGGCCCCGATCTCGGTGGCGACGGCGACCACGGTGCCCGGCATCGGGCTGGTGATCTCGCCGGCGTGCTCGTCGGCGGCCTCGTCGAGCAGGGGCTTCGCGAGTTCGAGGACCCAGGTGCCCGACGGCCCTCCCACCCACCAGCTCTCCCCGACGCGAACACTCGACCACGACTGCGTCACCCCGTCGACGACCAGGCGGTCCGAGCCGCGACCGTCGCCGGGCTGCGCCGGCTGGTAGACCACGTGCCCGGTCCACGGCGCCTCGGCGTCGTCGTCGAAGGTGACGGTGGCGGTTCCCGAGACGGACCATTCGTCGGCGGCATCGACCTGGATGGCCACCGTCGAATGTCGTCCGCCGGCGACGAGGCGGGTGCGGACCGGAGCGGATCGACCGACCCGCCATCCGACCGCCGAGGACCAGATGTCGTCTGCATCGCGAGCGCCGATCCGCGCCAGACCCACGAGCACCTGTGCCTCGGGAATGGGCTCCGGCGCAGCGTAATCGGTGACGAGGCGGTCCAACAGTTCGGTGTCGAGGTCGGCGTCCACGACCGCCTGCTGACGCAGGACGAAGCGGCAGAAGTCGATGTTGGTGACCACGCCCAGCACGCGTGTGTGGGCCAGTGCCTGATCGAGACGTTCGAGCGCCTCCTCCCGGTCGGCACCGTAGGCGATGATCTTCGCGAGCATCGGGTCGTAGTCACTGCCGACGCGCAATCCGTCGAGCATGGCCGAGTCGACGCGGATGCCGCCGCCGGCCGAGGTGTCGGGATGGACGAGATGCTCGATCGTGCCGCCGGTCGGCAGGAAACCGCGGGCCGGGTCCTCTGCGTACACGCGTGCCTCGATCGCGTGGCCGCTGAGGGTGATCGTGTCCTGCGTCAGACCCAGGACTTCTCCGCGGGCGACGCGGATCTGTTGTTCCACGAGGTCGACGCCGGTGACAAGTTCGGTCACCGGGTGCTCGACCTGCAGGCGGGTGTTCATCTCCATGAAGAAGAACTCGTCGGGCCGGTGCGCCGACACGATGAACTCGACCGTGCCCGCGCCGGTGTAGCCGACACTGCGCGCGGCGTCGCACGCGGCCTCACCGATGCGAGCACGGGTCGCGGCGTCGAGCAGCGCCGAGGGCGCCTCCTCGATCACCTTCTGGTGCCGCCGCTGCAACGAGCACTCGCGCTCGCCGAGGTGGATGACGTTCCCGTGCTGATCGGCGAGGACCTGCACCTCGATGTGGCGCGGGGTGTCGACGAAATGCTCGAGGAACAGCGCGTCGTCGCCGAACGCGGCGGCGGCCTCACGGCGGGCCCGCTCCAGCGCGTCCGGCAGCTCCGACGCCTCGGCCACGCGGTGCATCCCCTTGCCACCGCCACCCGCACTGGGCTTGATGAGAACCGGGAACCCGATGTCGGGTGCCGCGGCGATGAGGTCGTCGTCGGTCAGGCCGGGGCGCGACAGACCCGGCACCACCGGCACGTCGCGAGCGGTGACGGCGGCCCGGGCCGTGATCTTGTCTCCCATCGTCGCGATCGCCTCCGCGGGCGGCCCGATGAAGACGATGCCCGCCTCCGCCAGAGCGGCCGCGAACTTCTGGTTCTCCGAGAGGAATCCGTAGCCCGGGTGGACGGCGTCGGCACCGGTCTTGCGTGCCGCGTCGACCACTTTTGCGATGTCGAGGTAGCTCTGGGTGGCGGCGGCCGGGCCGATGTGCACGGCGACGTCGGCCTCCCGGACGTGGCGCGCTTGCGCGTCGGCGTCGGAATAGACGGCGATACTGCGGATTCCCATGTGGCGCAGGGTGTCTATCACCCGGCAGGCGATCTCACCACGGTTGGCCACCAGGACGCTGCGGATGGGTCTGGTACTCACGGTCGGGGTCCTCGGGCTCGGCGGGACGGGGCGGTGGAGATCGGGTTCGGACTCGGCGACGTCGGCATCGGCGGTCACATCCGGAAGACGCCGTAGCGCGGATCGGCGAGCGGTGCGTAGCGGGCGGTCTCGAGAGCGAGGCCGAGCAGTGTCCGGGTCTGCGCGGGGTCGACGATCCCGTCGTCCCACAGCCGGGCCGTCGAGTAGTAGGCATCCGACTGTTGTTCGAACTGTTCGCGGATCGGGGCCTTGAACGCTTCCTCGTCCTCGGTGGACCATTCCGCGCCGGATCGCTCGATCTGGTTGCGTCGCACCGTTCCGAGGGTGTCGGCGGCCTGCGGTCCGCCCATGACCGAGATGCGGGCGTTGGGCCACATCCAGAGGAATCTGGGCGAGTAGGCGCGTCCGCACATCGAGTAGTTGCCCGCGCCGAAGGAGCCGCCGACCATGACGGTGAACTTGGGCACGCGTGCGCACGCCACGGCGTTGACCATCTTGGCCCCGTTCTTGGCGATGCCGCCCTGCTCGTAGGCCTTGCCGACCATGAAGCCCGCGATGTTCTGCAGGAACAGCAACGGGATGCGACGCTGGTCGCACAGTTCGATGAAATGGGCTCCCTTCAGCGCGGATTCGCTGAACAGGACACCGTTGTTGGCGACGATCCCCACCGGGTGACCGTGCAGGTGCGCGAACGCCGTCACCAGACTGGTGCCGTAGTTCGCCTTGAACTCGTTGTATTCCCCTCCGTCGCACAGTATTTCGATGACCGACCGGACGTCGTACGGAGTTCGCGGGTCGGTGGGCACCACGTCGTAGATGTCGGTCTGCGGCCGCACCGGCTCGCGGACCGGGATCGTCTCCCACTGTGGCGCCTCGCGGGGCCCGAGGGTCGCGACGATCTCGCGGACCTTGGCGAGCGCCTGCTGGTCGTTGTCGACGAGGTGGTCGGTGACACCGGAGACCGATGAGTGCATCGCACCACCGCCCAGGTCCTCGGCGGAGACATCTTCTCCGGTCGCCGCCTTCACCAGTGGCGGGCCCGCGAGGAAGATGGTGCCCTGATTGCGCACGATCACCGTCTCGTCGCTCATCGCCGGGACGTAGGCCCCGCCGGCGGTCGACGACCCGAGCACCGCGGCGATCTGCGGGATGCCGGCGGCGCTCATGGTCGCCTGATTGAAGAAGATCCGTCCGAAGTGATCCCGGTCGGGGAACACCTCGTCCTGCTGGAGCAACATCGCGCCGCCCGAGTCGACGAGGTAGATGCACGGGAGCCGGTTGGCCGCCGCGATCTCCTGCGCACGCAGATGCTTCTTGACCGTGACCGGGTAGTACGTGCCGCCGGAGACCGTGGCGTCGTTGGCGACGATCATGCACTCTCGACCCGCGACGCGCCCCACGCCGGCGATGACCCCGGCGGCGGGCACCTTGCCGCCGTACATCCCGAAGGCCGCGAGCGGGGCCACCTCGATGAACGGCGACCCGACGTCGAGCAGCCCGTCGACCCGGTCCCGCGGGAGCAACTTTCCGCGAGCGACGTGGCGATCACGAGCCTTCGCACCGCCGCCGGCGGACACCTCTCGCAGGCGTTCGTCGAGCAGGTCGAGATTGCGCTGGTGTGCGGCCCGGAAGCCGTCGAGCGTGCTGGTCACCGTCGACCCTTCAGTTAGTGGCTATTAACTGAAAGTGATCGTACGCGATGAAGTGGCCCATGTCACGCCCCGGTTCATCCACCGCGCGACATGACCTACGTGACGCGCATCACGTCTTCTCGTACTGTTGTGGCAGGCCCACCACCCCCGGGCCGACACAACCGATGCGCCGACACCCCGGAACCCCGGACCGGCCACCGCACATAGAAGGCCAGGTGACCCCATGACCCTCGCAGACGACCGCGCTCGCTCCGAGCACGTCCCGACCCCCGGCACGCCGCCCGAGACGGCAGCCACCGGGTTCTCGCTCGACGACCGCTACACCCGCGAGTCCGGCGACATCTACCTCACCGGCATCCAGGCCCTGGTACGCATGGTCCGCGACCGCGCTCGCGTCGACCGCCGTTCCGGCCTCCGGACCGCCTCGTTCATCTCCGGCTACGAGGGCTCTCCCCTCGCCGGTTACGATCTCGAACTCGCCCGACGGCACGAGCATCTCGCCCCGTACGACGTCATCCACCGGCCCGGTCTCAACGAAGAGCTCGCCGCGACCTCGGTGATGGGTTCACAGCTCGCCGCACAGGTCATCGGCGGTGCCGAATTGACGCCGTCCGCGGACGGGCTCCCCCGCGACGGCGTCGTCGGATACTGGTACGGCAAGGCGCCCGGTCTCGATCGCGCGACGGACGCCCTGCGGCACGCGAACCTCATCGGAACCCATTCCGCTGGTGGCGCGGTCGCGCTCGTCGGTGACGACCCGGGCGCGAAATCCTCGACGGTCCCGTGCGCGTCGGAGATGGCGCTGGCCGACCTCTACATCCCGATCCTCTATCCGGCCGATTCCCAGGACATCCTGGATCTCGGTGTCCATGCGGCGCTCATGAGCCGCACCAGCGGGGTCTGGACCTCGCTCAAGATCTCCGCGCACGTCGCGGACGGCGCGTCGACCGCACGCGTCGACCCGGACCGCATAGTGCCCGTCTTCGGTGACCTCGGGACGAGTCCCCACGTGCCCAGCGGACGACTGCTCGGCGCCCATCTCATGGAACTCGAACAGAATCAGCTGACCACCCGCCTCCCGCGTGCGCAGGAGTACGCACGGCTCAACGGCCTCAACCGGATCGTGGTCTCGAGTCCCGACGACCGCATCGGCATCGTCGCCGCGGGAAAGACCTACCTCGACCTCCGGGAAGCGTTGCGACTGATGCGGATCGACGACGACGATCTGCGCCGGCTCGGAATCCGCATCCTCAAGCTCGGCATGGTCTACCCGATCGAGCGAGAGATCCTGAATCGCTTCATGTTCGACACCGCCACCGGCGATCTCGACGAGGTCATCGTGGTCGAGGAGAAGCGCGACTTCATCGAGACGATGATGCGCGACATATTGTTCCGCCACCCGCGGGCCCCGCGCATCGTGGGGAAGGTGCACGAAGACGGATCGACCTTGTTCTCCCGCTTCGGCGAACTCGACGTCGACGCGGTGACCCGAGGACTCGCCGACCGTCTCGCCCGCCACGGGGTCGACGCCGCGCGGATCTGGCTCGACCGCAAAGCCGCTCGCCGCACCCGCATCGAACTCCCGCTGGCGGTGCGCACGCCGTACTTCTGCTCCGGCTGCCCGCACAACAGCTCGACGAAGGTCGCCGAGAACACCCTGGTCGGCGCCGGGATCGGTTGTCACGCGATGGTGTTGCTGATGGATCCCCGGCAGGTCGGCGACGTCGCCGGGGTCACCCAGATGGGCGGCGAGGGCGCGCAGTGGATCGGCATGGCCCCGTTCGTGTCCGCGGAACACTTCGTGCAGAACATCGGCGACGGAACCTTCTCGCACTCGGGGTCGCTGGCGTTGCGGGCCGCCGTGGCGTCGGGCGCGAACATCACCTACAAGCTGCTCTACAACGGCACCGTCGCGATGACCGGTGGACAGGATCCGGTGGGCGGGATGACCCTGCCGCGGTTGACGTCACTGTTGCTCGACGAAGGCGTCAGCCGGGTCGTGGTCACCTCCGACGACCCGAAACACGTTCGTACGCTGGGACTCCCCGACACCGTCGAGGTTCGCCACCGCGATGACCTGCTCGAGGTACAGACCGAACTCGCGGGCGTCGCGGGCGTCTCGGTGCTCGTCCACGATCAGCCCTGCGCCGCCGAGAAGCGCCGCAAGCGCAAGCGCGGCGCCATGCCCACCCCCACTCGTCGCGTCGTGATCAACGAACGCATCTGCGAGGGGTGCGGCGACTGCGGCGAGAAGTCGAACTGCCTCTCGGTGCACCCGGTCCAGACCGAGTTCGGACGCAAGACGCGCATCGACCAGAGTTCGTGCAACCTCGACCTCTCCTGCCTCAGGGGCGACTGCCCGTCGTTCGTCACGGTCACCCCGGGCACCGACCGCATCCGCACGCGCGCAGCCGATCTGGCGGACACCGTGTTGCCGATGCCCGCGGTCCCCGCCATCCGCGACACCTTCTCCCTGCGCATCACGGGTATCGGCGGTACCGGCGTGGTGACCGTGTCCCAGGTCCTGGCCACCGCTGCCGTCCTCGACGGCCGCTCGGCCCGGACCGTCGACATGACCGGGCTCGCGCAGAAGGGCGGCGCCGTGGTCAGCGACATCAAGGTGGCCCCGCATCCGATGGAGCAGGCGGCGAAGGTGGCGTCCGAGGACTGCGACCTGTACCTCGTGTGCGATCCACTGGTCGGCACCGACCCGGTCAACCTCAAGGTCACCGCTCCCGAGAAGACGGTCGCGATCGTCTCGACCACCCAGGTGCCGACCGGGTTGATGGTCATCGACACCTCGGTCGGGTTCCCGGCGGACTCCGCCGTCCACTCCGCGATCGACTCCCGGGTCGCGCGGACCGTGTACCTCGATTCGGGAGCGGTGTCGACAGCCCTGTTCGGCGACGAGCAGTACGCCAACATGCTGATGGTCGGTGCTGCGTATCAAGCCGGGGCGCTGGCGATCTCGGCGGAATCCATCGAGCGGGCGATCGAGCTCAACGGCGTGGCCGTGCACGCGAACGTGCAGGCGTTCCGGCGCGGGCGGCAGGTCGTGGCCGATCCCGACTCCGTGTCCGGCACGATCGACGGACTGCACGGTCACGAGGTCGCCGAGATCGAACCGAGCCGCCGCGCCATGGACGTGGTCGCCGCGCGCGGGTGCCACGACGACGATCTCCGGCGCACCATCGCGATCCGGTACGACGAACTGACCGCCCACTCCGACGAGCGATACGCGCGGAGCTACCTCGACATGGTCGACCGCGTACGGCGCGTCGCGCCGGACTCCTCGCTCACCGACGCCGTTGCCCGGAACCTGTACAAGCTGATGGCCTACAAGGACGAGTACGAGGTTGCCCGGCTCACGCAGGACCCGTCGTTCGCCGCGCGCATCGCCGACGAGTTCGGCGCCGACGCCGAGGTCGCGGTACGCCTCCACCCGCCGACCCTGCGCAGCATGGGGATGCGCGAGAAACTGGCGCTCGGATCGTGGGCCGACACCCCGCTGACCGCGCTCGCGAAGATGAAGCGTCTCCGGGGAACGCGACTGGACCCGTTCGGCCGCAGTGAGATCCGGCGCACCGAGCGTGCGCTGGTCGTCGAGTACCGGGAACTCGTCGACGCCGTGCTCGATGCGCTCGCCAGTGGTCGCATCGGCGCGGACCGACTACCCGCGGTCGTCGACCTCGCGGAACTACCGGACATGGTCCGGGGTTACGAGGGGATCAAGATGGCCAACGTCGAGCGCTACCGGGAAGCGGTCGCACGGCAGCGGGAGGTGCTGGGGATCTAGGGCTTTCGAGCTAGCGCAACTGAAAACCGCCCGACACAGCGCACCCGACGCCCATGAGGCGTCGGGCCACCGCGGGAGGGTGGTTTTCAGCCGGCCTCAGCGTGCCCGCCGAAGACGCGCCACAGCGGTCTGGCCGTCGTCGCCCGAGACGACCTCGCACTCGTAGTGCGCTCTGGTCGGCGGGGCGACGGCGACCAGGTCGTACTGGGCGGTGTTCATCTCGATCAGCAACTCGCCACCGACGGCGAGCCATCTCCGGGCGTCGGCGATCAACGCCGTGATGTGGTCGAGGCCGTCCCGGCCACCGAGCAGTGCCCGGTGCGGTTCGTGATCCCGCGCCTCCGGCGCCAGCAGTCCGAGCGCCGACTCGGGCACGTAGGGAGGTACTGCGGCGATCACGTCCAGGCGGCCGCGTAGTGCTGCCGGCAGCGGGACGAGCCCGGCACCGAGGTGAATCCCGGACCCGCCCGGCAGGTTTCGGCGCGCGAAGCCGAGCGCGGTGTCGTCGGCATCGACGACATGCAGTTCGACGCCAGGCACCGCGGCCACAACACTCGCGGCGATGGGTGCGACACCACAGAACGCCTCGACTACGGTCGGCGACCGGCACGCATCTGCTGCGGCGATCGCGGTGCGCGCCAACAACAGGGAACGCTGCCGCGGCACGAAGACGCCCGGGCCCACGGACAACCGCAACCCGCCGAACTGCACCCAGCCCACCAGATGCTCGATCGGCACGCCGGCCACGCGTCGGGCACAGAGCGCGTCGAGTTCGGTTGCGTCGGCGGTGTGTTCGCGAAGCAGCGCAGCTTCTTCGTCGGCGAAGACACATCCCGCACGACGTAGGAGGCCGACGATCGGATCGTCGGGGCCGTCATCCCCGGTTGGGCGAGTCATCCTTCTTCAGACCGTACAAGAAGGCCGCCGCGATGAGCAGCGCCACCTGCAGGAATCCCAGTATCAGCCCGACGATCGCACCGGCACCGAGGTCGAGGAACGGCGGCGTGATCAGTGCCGCGGCGAACAGGGCCAGCCATGCGGCGACTCCGACGACCGCGAGGAACGGCAGCGCCTTGCGGTAGCTCGGAACCAGCACGAACGTCGCCGCGATGCCGACGACCCCGAGCAGGATGAAGAACTTGCCGGGGTTCAGGACGATCTCGTAGGAGAAGTACGCGGGAATACCGCCCTGCCCTTCCTCGAAATCCGTTCCCCATCGGTTGAGTTCCTCCTCGGCACCGACCCCGACCGAGATCCACCCGAGGAAGCCCATGAAATACGTGACCACCCCCGCGACCGCGGAGGCCAGCGCGAAGATCACCGACAGGTCGGCACGTGGCCCGCGGGCCGGCTGTCCCCAGCCGGGACCGGGAGGCGGGTACGGCGCGCCGGTGTTCCACTGCTGAGGAGGAAGGCTCCCGGTGCCGGGGTGCTGGACGTGGGCCGTCTGATCCTGGTTGCCGGCGAAGCCCCCGGTCTGCGGTGGGCCCTGCGGAACGCCTGACCACTGACCGCCGGGGTGCTGGGGTTCGCCTGGATTCACGATCCGCTCCTCGTCGCTGCTGCGGGACTCGGCCCGCCACCCTCTCGGGCTGTTCTGCGCCCGCCGTCCGGCGCGCGATCATGCGCAAGACTAAGCCCTTCCCGGCCTCGTGAGCACCGGCCCGTGCAGTTTTCATTCGACCGGGTCACCCACCCCGCGATCCGCGCGCCGACGTCGAGCACGCTGCATCTCGTCCGCACGCGCGAACGCGTAGAGTTCGGGATCGATGTCCGCGACGCATGAACCGCGCGAGGACGAATCGGGAATCACGAATCGTCCGCCGACGCGCCGAACCCAGGCCAAGGCGGCCCGTCGTGCCGAATTGCTGTCCGCCGCCGCCCACCAGATGGCCGAGCGCGGATTCGCCGGCGTGCGACTGGAGGACATCGGACGAGCCGTCGGGGTGAGCGGCCCGGCCATGTACCGCCACTTCTCCTCCAAGACCGAGCTTCTCGACGAGATGCTCATCGACATCAGTCAGCGACTGCACGACGGCGGCAGCGAGGTCGCGGACCGCGGCGGCTCACCGACGGAAACCCTGGTGGCGCTCATTGGCTTTCACATCGACGTCCTCGTCACCCGTCCCGACCTCATCACGGTGCAGGATCGGGACCTGCCGTCGATGACCCCGGACGCCAATCACCGGGTCCGGTTGCTGCAGCGCCGTTACGTGGAGCGGTGGGTCGACGTGCTCCTCGCGGTGGTCGACGAGAACGGGGGCACACTCGACCGCGAGGAAGCCCGCGTGCGCGTTCACGCGATGTTCGGGTTGCTCAACTCGTCGCCTCGCCTGCCCGCGTTCGACCAGCACGGGCTGCGCCGCCTCCTCACCGCGATGGCGCTGGCGGCACTCCGGTGTGAGGTGCCGGATCAGCCGTGAACCGGCACCCCGCCCTCACCAGCCGTCGATGTGGAGGACCGAGTCGAGGGGCTTGCGCGGCGCGGGCTTGAAATCGGTGCCGTTGCTGTAGGCCACCGGCAGCAACACGCCCTGATGGATGTTGGCCGGGATGCCGAGGAGTTCGGCGACCTCCTTCTCGTAGTTCAGGTGGAGAGTCGTCCACGCCGATCCGAGGCCGCGGGCACGCAACGCCAGCTGCAGGCTCCAGGCACCCGGCAGCAGCGAGCCCCAGACGCCGGCCTGGTTACCCGCCGGCAGGTCGCCGCCGGTGTAGATCGCCCCGATGACGAGCACCGGGACCTGACCCATCGTGTCGGCGAGGTACTGGGCACTGGACGCGACGCGCTTGCCGGTCTCGTCCCGTGGAGCCTGGCCGGTGTAGTACTTGGCGAACGACTGTGCGTAGTAATCCGCGACCTTCTGCTTCAGCTCGGGATCGGTGAGCACGATCCAGTGCCAGGTCTGGCTGTTGCTGCCGGTCGGTGCCTGCAACGCGACCTCGAGCGCCTCCTTGACCACGTCGAGCGGCACGGGACGCTCGAAGTCGAGACGCTTGCGCACCGAGCGGGTGGTGGTGAGGAGTTGGTCAGGGTCCAGGGGCAGTAGATCGGTCATCCCTCCATCCTGCACAAAACCATGTCCGTGCACCACGTCGGCCCCGCTGCACCGGGACCGTCGGCGGTGAGCCGTCAGGGCGACTCCGGCGGCAACACACCGGCCTGCTCCAGGTACTCCACCAAGCGGTTCGTGACCTTCGCCCGACGGACCTCGGCCGGTGTGAAGTACGCCGCGTCCGCGGCGTCGTCACCTGGACGTAGTTCCCCGGAACGGATCTCGGCACGGAAGTCGTGGACCTCGTACACCCGTCCGTCGCCGACCGGGATCTCGAGTTGGATGGCCGGTTCGCCGACCGTCACCCGCAAACCGGTTTCCTCCTCGACCTCGCGGATCACCGCCCGCTCCAGCGACTCTCCGGGTTCGACCCGGCCGCCGGGGAGGCTCCAGTGGCCGGCCGACGGCTCGTTCCGCCTCAGGATCAACAGGATCCGTCCTGACTCGTCGGTGATGAGCGCCCCGACGGCGACGACGCGCGCGCTCATCGCGCGTCTTTCGTCGGCACGCGCGTTCGTGCTTCGTCGTCCGGAACCGGCGATCCCGCGAGGTACCGGCCGATCCAGTCGCGGATCGCCGACAGCGCTTCGTCGTCCGATCCGGCGTCGACGACGTGGTCGATCATGCCCTGCGCGGCCATGCGCCCGGCGAGAATGCCCTGCCGCGAGGCCATCTCACCGGCATGGTCGAGATCACGGTGCACGATGAGACTCGCTCCCTCGGGCGGCAACGGCGAGAGCCAGGCGTCGGCGCGCGCGACCCGGACGTCGGCGGGGAACAGCGCGAGCGCGGCGCCGCCCGCACCCTGCCCGAGGAGGACCGAGACCGTCGGCACGCGCACACTGAGCAATTCGACTGTGCAGCGCGCTATCTGCGCGGCGAGGCCACCCTCCTCGGCGACGACCGACAGTTCCGCGCCCGGGGTGTCGATCACGGTGACCACCGGGAGTCCGAGGTCGCCGGCCGCCATGATCGCCCGCCGCGCCTCGCGCAGGTGTCGCGGCCCCGGGAGGTCGCCCGCCGCCTGTGACGTCCGGTCGTAGCCGACGACCAACGCGACCCGACCGTCGAAGTCGCTGAGCGAGAAGCGCAGTGGCCCGGCATCCGACAGTGGCGCCGAATCCCCGCCGGCCAGGAACTCGACCAGGCCCGCGCGTCCGGCCTCGCGGGTGGCGAGCACACAGGCCCAGGTGTCCTCCTGCTCCCCCGTCTGCGCGCGCTGCGGACGTACCGTCACCGAGCCGTCCGACGACGGCCGGTCACGCGCGTCGAGCAGTCGCAGCACCGCGGCGAGGCGGGCCGGCAGATCGACGGGATCGACCACGTCGTCGACAACCGTTGTGCGTACCAGATTCTCCGCGGTCTGGACATCGGCCGGAAAGGGCTCCCCGTACAGGCCTTCGTAGACGCGCGGCCCGAGAAAACCGATGAGCGCTCCGGGTTCCGCCCAGGTGATGTGGCCGAGCGAACCCCACGACGCGAATACCCCGCCCGTGGTCGGATGACGCAGGTACACCAGGTAGGGCAGGCCGGCGGCCTTGTGGTCGGTCACGGCACCCGTGATGGCGACCATCTGCAGGAACGCCGCGGTCCCCTCCTGCATCCGGGTGCCTCCGGAGGCGGGAAACGCCAGCAGCGGAAGTCGTTCGCGTGTCGCGCGTCGGACCGCTGCGACGATCCGGGCCCCCGCATCGCGCCCGATCGACCCGCCGAGGAACTCGAACTCCCCCAGCACGATCGCCACTCGCCGGCCGCCGATCGCGCCGGCGCCGGTGGTGACCGATTCGTCCGAACCGCTCTTTCGGCGTGCCCGGTCGAGCTCGATGGCATAGGTGTCGTCCGCACCATCGGACGTCGTGGCCGGCTCACCGACCGGCGCATCCCACGGTTCCCACGTACCGTCGTCGACGATCATCACGCGCAGGTCTGTCGCCGTCAGCCATGCCCGCTCACCCATGCCTCACACCGTATCCCGCCGCGGCCGGGCGGCTCCGGCCTGACGTCGACACCCTCCGCGACGCCCCGACGCGATGATTTCCGTCGGCGCCCGGTGTCATACTCTCGTCAGCCCGACACCCGTTCCGTATCCGACCGATCTCTTCCGGGGGCCCGCATGTCCGACACCTTCCGCATCACCCGATCCACCATCGTCGACGCACCGCCCTCTGCGGTGCTGCCGTACCTGGTCGACTTCCACCAGTGGGTGCACTGGTCGCCGTGGGAAGGGGTCGACCCCGACATGACGCGCGACTACTCCGGCGCGGAATCCGGTGTCGGGGCGAAGTACGCGTGGTCGGGCAACAAGAAGGCCGGCCGCGGCGCCATGGAGATCACGCGCGTCGACGAGCCGCGCGAGGTCGAGGTTCACCTGGCCTTCGAGAAGCCGATGAAGGCCACCAACACCGTCACCTTCGAACTCGCGCCGGAGGGATAGGCGACGCGGGTGTCCTGGACGATGGTCGGCGCACAGACGTTGTTCAGCCGCGTGGCAGGGTTCTTCGGCATCTTCGACAAGATGCTGGGCAAGGACTTCGAGAAGGGACTGGCTCAGCTCAAGGCGGTCAGCGAGAGTAGATGACCCGGGTGCGCAGGAGGACGTCGGCCACCGACCGCCGACGCCGGTCGACGACCACCCACACCAGACCGATCGCGAAGAACGTACAGAGCAGGGCGCGCAGCACCGCGATGGTCGGCCGGATGCGGGCACCCTCCGAGTTGACCACCCGCAGGCCCATCACGACCGACCCGAGGGTGCGTCCGGAGACCTCCCAGCACGTCGCGAGGTAGAGCACCGCCACCAGCACGAAGCCGGTCGTGGTGAAGACCAGATTGACCTCCGGCAACGAGAATTCGCTGACCGAGAGCACGAACTTCATCAGGGACAGGCCCGCGTAGGCGGCACCGAGGATCGTCCACACGACGAGGAGGTCGAGGAACGAGGCGACGCCCCGGCTCACGATGCCCGCGTTCTTGTCCCGGTCCTGCACCGCATGGGCCTTGTGCACGGGTGGCAGACCGGGCGTCGTCGGGGCCGAGTTCTGCAGCGGCTCCGACGGTTTCGGTTCCGCGGTCATCGTGGCCTCTCCTCATCGGGAGCGGCCTCGATGGCCGCGGCACCGCGGCGACGCAGAAATCGGTTGACCGCGTTGGCCACCGCGTCGTCGGCACGTTCGCTGGTGCTGCGCACGTCGGTCATCACATCGGCGGTCACCGACGTGCTCGCCTCCCGGATGATGTCGGGAAGGTCGACACCGTCGATGATCTCTTCGGCGAGTCCGATCAGGTCGACGCGCCCGAGGATGGCGTCGATGTCGATCCGGGCCGCGATGGCGTCGATGTCGATCCGGGTGGCGACGGAGTCGAGATCGACCTTGCCGATCACCCTGTCGAGGTCCACCAGATCGATCGCCGCCATCAGATCCACCTGTGCGACAGCCCGATCGAGATCGACCGTGGTGATCACCTCGTCGATGTCGATGAGTGCGAGGACCTCGCTGATGAGACGTTTCAGGTCGACGTGGGTGAGGACGAGGTCGGTGAGGTCGACCTCCTCGACCAATGCGTCGACGACCTCCCGGATGACGACTCCCAGAACAGCTCGCGTCATCGAGACCACCACGGTGACAGCGGTGTCGGCGGCCTCGGCCAGCCGCGCACGGACGGACCCGATGACCCCGCCCGCGAGGGGTAGACGTTCCGCGACATCGGCCACCACCCCGGCGAACCGCATCGACTCCCCTGCCAGCTGGGAGATCGCGCCGCGTCGCGCCGGGGAGTTCACCGACGAATTATCGCACGGGCCGATCCGGTCGGTCGGCCCACGAAAAAACCCGAGCGGGCAGACCCGCTCGGGTTCTTCGGTTCTCGTGACTTCTTACAGTGCCTCGTAGAGCTCCCGCGCCAGCGCGGCGGTCTCGGACGGCGTCTTGCCGACCTTGACGCCCGCAGCCTCGAGGGCTTCCTTCTTGCCCTGGGCGGTGCCCGCACCGCCGGAGACGATGGCGCCGGCATGGCCCATGGTCTTGCCCTCGGGCGCGGTGAAGCCCGCGACGTAGCCGACGACGGGCTTGGTCACGTTGGCCTTGATGTACTCGCCGGCCTTCTCCTCGGCGTCGCCGCCGATCTCACCGATCATCACGATCAGCTTGGTCTCGGGATCCTTCTCGAACGCCTCGATGGCGTCGATGTGGGTGGTGCCGATGACCGGGTCGCCGCCGATGCCGATGGCGGTCGAGAAGCCGAGATCGCGCAGCTCGTACATCATCTGGTAGGTCAGGGTGCCCGACTTGGAGACCAGACCGATCGGACCCTTGCCCGTGATGTTGTTCGGCGTGATGCCCACCAGCGCCTCACCCGGCGTGATGATGCCGGGGCAGTTGGGGCCGATGATGCGGGTCTTCTCGCCCTTCTCCACGTTGTAGGCCCACGCGTAGGCGGAGTCCTGCACCGGGATGCCCTCGGTGATGACCACGAGCAGCGGGATCTCCGCGTCGATGGCCTCGATGATGGCGTCCTTGGAGAACTTCGGCGGCACGAAGGCGATCGAGGTGTCGGCCCCGGTCTCCTTCATGGCCTCGGCGACCGATGCGAACACCGGCAGCTCGACGTTGTTGCCGTCGGCGTCGACGTGCGACACAGTGGTGCCGGCCTTGCGCGCGTTGACACCGCCGACGATGTTGGTGCCGGCCTTGAGCATCAGAGCGGTGTGCTTGGTGCCCTCACCGCCGGTGATGCCCTGGACGATGACCTTGTTGTCTTTGTTCAGAAAGATCGACATGTTCCGTGGCTCCCTTACTTGCTCGCCAGCTCGGCGGCCTTGTCGGCGCCCGAGTCCATGGTTTCGGCGAGCGTGACCAACGGGTGGTTCGCATCGGCCAGGATCTTGCGGCCTTCGTCGACCTTGTTGCCGTCGAGGCGGACGACCAGCGGCTTGTTGGCGTCGGACCCCAGCTTCTCGAGAGCACCGACGATGCCGTTGGCGACGGCGTCACATGCGGTGATGCCACCGAAGACGTTGACGAAGACGCTCTTGACCTGCTCGTCGCCGAGGATGACGTCGAGGCCGGCAGCCATGACCTCGGCCGAGGCGCCGCCGCCGATGTCGAGGAAGTTCGCGGGCTTCACGTTGTTGTGCTTCTCACCGGCGTAGGCGACCACGTCGAGGGTCGACATGACCAGGCCCGCGCCGTTGCCGATGATGCCGACCTCGCCGTCGAGCTTGACGTAGTTGAGGTCGTTCTCCTTGGCCTTGAGCTCCAGGGGATCGGTGGCGTCGCGATCCTCGAACTCCTCGTGGCCGGGCTGACGGAAGTCGGCGTTGGCATCGAGGGTGACCTTGCCGTCGAGGGCGAGGATCTGATCGTCCGGAGTGCGGACGAGCGGGTTGACCTCGACCAGGGTGGCGTCCTCCTTGACGAAGACCTCCCAGAGCTTCGCGATGGTGACCGCTGCGGCGTCGAGCACCTCGGCAGGCAGATGGCCCTGCTCGGCGATCGAGCGCGCGGTTTCCAGATCGACACCCTTCACGGCGTCGACGGCGACCCGCGCGAGGCGCTCGGGCTTGGTCGCCGCGACCTCTTCGATCTCCATGCCACCCTCGACCGAGCACATGGCCAGGTAGGAGCGGTTGGTGCGATCGAGCAGGAAGGAGATGTAGTACTCCTCCGCGATGTCGCTGGCCTCGGCGACCAGCAGCTTCTTGACGACGTGGCCCTTGATGTCGAGGCCAAGGATGTTGGAAGCGTGGGACTGCGCGTCGTCCGGGGTCGCGGCGTACTTGACGCCGCCTGCCTTGCCACGCCCGCCGGTCTTGACCTGCGCCTTGATCATCACGGGCTTGCCGATTTCCTCGGCGATCGCCCGCGCATCGGCGGCATCATCGGTCACCCGACCGGGTGTGGTGGGAACCCCGTGCTTGGCGAACAGTTCCTTCGCCTGGTATTCGAAGAGATCCATTCAGCTCACCATCTCGTAGATTTGCCCGCGCAAGGGTGTAATGCGGGCCATATCGGACTTTAAACCTGTCGGGAATCGCCACCCCGCGCGCACCCTGCGCTTGTGCGACAGATCACTCGCTCGGTCGGTTCTGACAGTATTGACGTCGTGACGTGAGGTCCACAGCGTCGGTCCGACCCCATGAGCTGCGACGACCGCAGAATCCATCGGCGCGCGGCCTTCACAGGTTGAATTTGCTGTAGTGAACAGAAAATCCGGCAATTTCTATACTCGGCGACCCAGTCATGTGACTCAGCTCACAATATGCCGGTTTGTCGCTTTCTACGGTTGGACTTGCCGCAATCATTTCGTTACCGTCGGCTCTCAGCGGTGGTCACAGAAGGATTACGGACGGTGACTTCGATCCGCCGGCGACGAGATGCGGTAGCGAAGAGATGAGGTGGACGATTTGGCGGGACTCGGTGTCTCACGCGGATCGGGCCGCGTCCGATCGGGCGGGTTGATCGATGACGTCACAGCGGAAGAGATGACCACGATCATCCCCATCGTCGACACCGACGATGCGGCCGGGTACGACCTCACCGACTACGAGTTCGACTTCGCAGACTCCGACACCTCCACTCGCGAGCACTCCGACGCCGGCTGGACGCCGTCGTCGTGGCAGGGCTACTACCGTCCCACCCGTTCGGAGATCACTCAGGACATCCTGATCCCCGAGCACGAGTTCGATCAGTACGAGCACGACGAGCCGTTCGACGTCGAGGGCGCCGAGCTCGACAGCTTCGACGGGGGCGAACTCCATTCGCTCGACGACGACGTTCTCGATGACGACACCGAGCATCGCCCCTTCCGGACGAATCCGGCCGGACAACGGGTCCGACGTGGCGGCAAGCACCGCATCGCGGCGCCGCCGAACGCCCTCAAGGGCGGACGCGCAGCCCTCATCGCCATGGCCGCCGGCGCGGCCGTCGCCGCGGTCGCTCAGGTCGGCACGAACGACGAGGCGCCCGCACCCGTGAACGCCGCGGCCGTCAACGACGCCACCGCTCCGGGCGCCGCACCCGTGGAACTGGGCCCCGGCGTCGCTGCTGCGACCGCACACACCGACCAGATGAACGTCTTCACCAACCAGCTGGGTGTGGGCGCCAAGATGGCGGCCGACCAGGATCGTCGCGAGGCCCTGGCCCGGCGCCCGCTCTTCACCTCGCCGATCCCCCTCGGCAGCTACGACTTCACCTCCGCCTTCGCGATGCGCTGGGGCACCATGCACGGCGGCATCGACATGGCCGCTCCCCTCGGAACCCCGATCCACGCCGCCACCGACGGTGTCGTGATCAAGGCCGAGCCCGCGTCGGGATACGGCCACTGGGTTCAGATCCAGGCCGCCGACGGCACGGTCACCATGTACGGCCACATGGCCTCCTCGGGCGTCCTGGTCACCGAAGGCCAGCGCGTCACCGCCGGCGACGTCATCGCCCTGGTGGGCAACGAGGGCTTTTCGTTCGGCCCGCACCTGCACTTCGAGGTGTGGAAGAACGGCAACACCAAGATCGACCCCGTGCCCTGGCTCGCCGCCAAGGGCGTGAAGCTCTCCGGCTACACCGGGTAGCAGAAGGCTCCACAGGTCACCTCCTGTTGCTTGGTGGCGCCATTCCAGCGTGCTCACGCTGCGCATCCGTAGTGATACCTGGCCGGATTGCGAACTGACGTAAATTCTCGTCCATCTCAGCATGATTGAAGGGCACATTGCCCTTCGACCATGCTGAGGGGGACGAGAATTTCCAATCGAACCGGGGAGCGAGCTGGCGAGCGTCCCACTCCGCTCCCTGATCCGGAAGACGACACAACCGCATCTCACCAGGACCCTTCGTGACGCGCCCTCCGCAAGCTCCGGGCGCTCCTCAGGGAGCAGTGGGGGTCACTTCTTCCGGATCAGGGAGCGGGGCGTGCGCTCCTTGCGAACCCAGCCCTAGAGCTTGTCCCCGGGAATCCCGCCCGCGGTGAGAAGCGTGACGCGTCCCGCGCTGCCGCCGTAGTCGATGGTGACGCGTTCGGTGGCGCCACTGCCCTCTTTGGCCACGACCTTGCCCATGCCGTACTTCGGATGGTTGTGTCGGTCGCCGATGTCGAGCTGAACCTGCTTGTTGCGTCCGCGCGCCGGATCCGACGAGTACGACGACCGGCCACGGCCCATCGACGAACCACCCGAACCGGAGAATGCCCCGTCGCGGCCGAACACGCCGCCCGACGATCCGCCGAAGCCGCGCATGGAGCGCTTGGGTTCGGTTCGGCGCCAATCGACGAGGTGTTGCGGGATCTCTTGCAGGAAACGGGATTCCGGGTTTGACACCGGCTGCCCCCAGGAGGCGCGGGTGACCGACCGGGTGAGGTACAGACGCTGCTTGGCGCGCGTGATCCCGACGTAGGCCAGGCGCCGTTCCTCGCTCAGCTCGGCCGGATCGCCGAGCGCGCGCATGTGCGGGAAATGGCCGTCCTCCCAGCCGGTGACGAAGACGACCGGGAACTCGAGGCCCTTCGCGGTGTGCAGGGTCATCATCGTGACCACGCCCTCGCCCTCATCCGGCACCTGGTCGGCGTCGGCGACGAGTGAGACCCGCTCGAGAAACGCTGCGAGCGAACCGGGTTCGGGCTCGCCCTCGCGGTCCACCTCGTTCTCGGGATCGTCGGCATCGGCGTCGACCTGCGCGGCGTCGGCACTGAATTCCCGTGCCACGGCGACGAGTTCGTTGATGTTGTCGAGGCGTGCGCCGTCCTGCGGATCGTTGGACGCCTCGAGTTCGGCGCGGTAGCCGGTGCGCTCGACGATCGCGTCGACGAGTTCGCCGATGTCGGCCGACTCCTCGGTGGCATCGAGGAAGGCCACATCCGCGTCCTCCGTGCCGGCCTCGCCGAAGTGGGTCAGGAAGTCCGACCGGAGCCCTTCGATGAGTTCGACGAACCCGCCGATCTGCTTGACCGCCCGCGTGTTGAGCAATGCGACCTTGCCCTCGGCAGCGTCCATCAGCGACTCGTAGAAGCTCCGTCCGGTGTTCTCCGAATGCACGGCGACGCAGGCTTCCGCGCGATCGCCGATACCGCGCCGAGGGGTGTTGAGAATCCGGCGCAGGCTGACCGAGTCGTCGGGGTTGGCGACCACGCGCAGGTAGGCCACCACATCCCGCACTTCTTTGCGCTCGTAGAACTTGGTGCCGCCGACGACCTTGTACGGAATCCCGTGCCGGACGAACACCTCCTCGATCGCACGCGAGCCGGTGTTGGTGCGGTAGAACACCGCGATGTCGGAGTACTTGTGGCTCGAGCTCCCCCCGATCGAGTAGTCGGTGAGTTCCTCGATCTCCTTGGCGATGAACGTCGACTCGTCACGGTCGGAGTCGGCGACGTAGCCGACGATGAGTTCGCCGTCACCGGAGTCGGTCCACAATTTCTTCTCGCGCCGGTTCGAGTTGCGCGCGATGACGGCGTTGGCCGCCGACAGGATCGTCTGTGTCGACCGGTAGTTCTGTTCGAGCAGAACGGTTTCGGCGGACGGGAAGTCGCGCTCGAACTCCTCGATGTTGCGGATGGTGGCACCGCGGAAGGCGTAGATGGACTGGTCGGCGTCGCCGACGACGCACAGCTCCGAGGGCTCCAGACCACTCGCGGTGGTCTGCTCCCCCACCAGTTCGCGGATGAGCACGTACTGCGCGTGGTTGGTGTCCTGGTACTCGTCGACGAGAACGTGACGGAATCGGCGCCGGTAATACTCCGCGACCTGCGGATGCCGATGCAGCAGGGCGACGGTCTCCCCGATCAGATCGTCGAAGTCGAAGGCGTTGGCGGCGCGCAGACGGCGTTGGTACTCGGCGTAGATCTGCGCGATCGTCGTCGACGTCGGATCGTCCTCGGGTGCCGCGGCCAGCGCCTCGTCGGGCGAGATCAGTTCGTTCTTGAAGCTCGACACGGCCACCGACACCCCGCGTGGGCTGAACTTCTTGGGGTCGAGGTCGAGGTCCCGGATGACCATGCCGAACAACCGCTTCGAGTCGTCGGCGTCGTAGATGGAGAAGTTGGAGTTCATCTTCTCCAGCAAGCCCGACTGTGCCCGGAGGATGCGCACGCATGTGGAGTGGAAGGTCGAGACCCACATGTAGGCGGCGCGGGGGCCGACGAGATCGATGACCCGCTCGCGCATCTCCGCGGCGGCCTTGTTGGTGAAGGTGATGGCCAGGATCTGCCCGGGCGTGACGTCCCGCGCGGCGAGCAGGTAGGCGATCCGGCGGGTCAGCACCGCCGTCTTGCCCGAGCCCGCGCCCGCCACGATCAGCAATGGCGCGCCGGCGTGGAGCACCGCGGCGCGCTGTTGCGGGTTGAGACCGTCGAGCAGGCGCGCGACCCGGTCGTCGGCGGCCGCACCCGAGGGAGCGGCGCCCGCGCGACCGGCGAGAAGGGGGGCAGAAGAAGAGCTGTTCATCGGTTGTCCAGGTTACCCGCCACCGCCGACAGACCCCCGTCGGCCGGTCCGCTCCACCCCGGCACGTGGTCGACCGAACAGCCGACCGACCCCGTGGGTTGAGGCCCCGATCGCCGTGTCCCGCGGCTAATATGACGCGGTATCACCGGCTCGGGGTGCCCTGTCTGCGAACAACTCGCACGCGGCGACGACGCCCCGGCGAGCAGGAAGAGGCGCCATGAAGAGACCGTCCATCATCCCCGCCGCCATCGCCCTCGGTGTCGGAGCACTGGCCCTCGTCATCGCGCTCGTCCTGTCGTTCGTCCCGTTCAGCAGCGCCGGCACCGTGGAGCCCACCCCCGCCTTCCGCGCGCAGAAGAGCCTCGACGAGGTGCTGTTCAAGATGGCGACCAGCCCGGCGGCGAAGTTCACCGGCAAGGTCACCTACAAGTACGACGACGAGCGCGGCGAGGGGACGGTCGAGTTCGACGACCTGATCGTCACCACGTCGAACACCGCCGAGGGCACGATCACCCTGGGCTCACAGCAGGGCGAGTACCGGCAGATCGGCAACAGCCCGTTCCTCAGCGCCCCCGGCGCTCTGTGGAACGAACTCCTCGTCGACGCCGAGAAGACGAATCTCGATGCCGCGCCGCTCGACAACAAGTGGGCCTCGACCCGCTTCACCAGCCTGCCGCGCCTGGGCACGATCCTCGGCCCGGACAACCTCGCCGGCGACATCGGCAACATCGAGAACGGCGACGCGCCGCAGCTCGGGGCCGAGCTCCCGGCGCCCAACAAGGGCACCCCCGACGCCCGGCGCTGGCCCACCACCGACCCGCCGATCGAGTTCGTCGGCGACGACAAGGTGAAGATCGGAGCGTGGGAGGTCACCTTCGACCCGGAGACGAAGAACGTCACGAACGTCAAGGGTCAGAGCGTGCAGGGCCCGGTCACCTACGACATCGACGCCGCGGTCAGCCTGCAGCCGGCCGACCAGGCCCAGAAGGTGTTCGCGAACCAGCGTGCACTCGTCTCGGACCTGCTGTCGGTGCCCGCTCCCGGCCTCTGGATGGAGCAGCCGGTGGTGTCCTCGCGCCAGACGGGTGCGTGCACCACCTCGTCCTGCGCCTTCGACTACACCGTGCAGGGCAGCCCGTACGCCGACGACGTCCGTGGCCACTTCAACTACGGCCTGACGCTGAACTTCGCGGTCGGCAACCGCCCGCCCGGCGCCGTCGGCGGTGAGTGCAAGGTGGTCCTGCGGGTCGACTTCGGACGCAACGGAACCACCCGCTGCGCGGCGACCAACCTCCCGCCGGACACCAACATCGCGTCGCGGTTTACCTTCACCTATCTCGCGTTCATCGACGCGACCACAGACGAACTGAACGATCTCATCGACAACAACGAGAAGCAGACCAACACCGAGATCGTCTACGTCCGCACCGGGAACAAGGAACCGGCACAGGCCCGGTTCGGCTCCGGTGTGACCGGCCTGCCGAGCTACTACGCGATCAAGCGCGGCGACTACGTCTTCGACGGCATCGGCACCGACGGCAACATGCACATCACCTTCGGTGAGGGGTATCAGGACCACATCGTCGGCGGCACCTTCGATCCGTCCTGGGAAGGCACCGAGGTGCTCCGCAAGCAGATGGAGCAGCAGGTCGCAGCGGCGGGCGACGCGCAGGTCGTCTACTTCGTCGCCGAGGAGGAGACCGCGTCGGCGCTGCGGGCCCTCATCGCCGCGGAGAACCAGAGCGACAACATCTCCGCGTTCTACTACGACTAGTGGTGTGTCTCGGAAATATGTGGCCGGTATCCGGTGGAGCGATCGGTGGTCTGGCAAGGCGGAGGAGGGAGGGATA